>NZ_JBAMDI010000063.1:0-59857 GCF_036961695.1 Pseudomonas sp. CGJS7
AAAGCGGCGGGTAACTTTCTTTGTCCAAAGCGACAAAGAAAGTCACCAAAGAAAACGCTTTTCCCTGTTTCGAGTCAAAAGCCACGAGTGCGGTGCTGACGCAGGCATGTTCCGCCCAGGCCATCCATGGCCTGGGCGGAACACGGCGCGCGTCCTGCGCGCCGCCCTTCGGGTGTCCTTTTGCTATCGCGAGTTAGATGCGCCGCCGGGCCAGAGCAACAGCAACAGCAACAGCAACAGCAACAGCAACAGCAACAGCAACAGCTCCCTCATCCGCCCTTCGGGCACCTTCTCAGCCTTGCACTCCCTTCGGTCGCCGCAAGCGGGAGAAGGGCAGGCAGCGGCAATGGCTGGGGCGGCCGCATCCACAAGTCCTATGCAATGCCTCTGCCTATAATGGCCAAATGAGCGAAATCACCACCCCGCCGCGCATGCCGCGCCGCGCCCTGCGCGCATTGAGCGAATTCTTCCGCCTCGAAGCCGCCGGCGGCATCGTCCTGATCGCCGCCGCGGTGCTGGCCCTGATCGCGGCCAACTCGCCGCTGCAGGCCGCTTACGAGGCCTTCCGCGAGATTCCGGTGCAAGTGCGCATCGGCGCGCTCGACATCAGCAAACCGTTGCTGCTGTGGATCAACGACGGACTCATGGCGATCTTCTTCCTGGTCGTCGCGCTGGAGATCAAACGCGAAGCGCTCAGCGGTCAGTTGGCCGAGCGCTCGCAACTGGTGCTGCCGATGCTGTGCGCCGCCGCCGGCGTGATCGTGCCGGCGCTGTTCTTCTACGCGCTCAATCGCGGCGACGGCGCGGCCCTGCGCGGTTGGGCGGTGCCGACCGCCACCGACATCGCCTTCGCCCTGGGCGTGCTGGCGCTGCTGGGCTCGCGCGTGCCGGTGGCGATGAAGCTGCTGCTGTCGACCATCGCCGTGGTCGACGACTTGATGGCGATCCTGATCATCGCCTTCTTCTACTCGCACGGGCTGTCGGTGACCGCGCTGATCTGGGCGGCGGTGGCATTGGCGGCGATGTGGTGGCTCAACCGACGCGGGGTGAAATCGCTCGGGCCGTATCTGGCGCTGGGCGTGGTGTTGTGGGTGTGCGTGCTCAAGTCCGGCGTGCACGCCACCCTGGCCGGCGTCGCCACCGGTCTGATGATTCCGCACGTCGACAAGCGCAACAACATCGACGACGCCAAGGAGCACTCGCCGCTGGAAACCCTGGAGCACGCGCTGCATCCGTGGGTGGCTTACGCGATCCTGCCGCTGTTCGCCTTCGTCAACGCCGGGCTGTCGCTGGGCGGGGTCGAGCTCAAGGACGCGACCGCGGCGCTGCCGATGGGCATCGTCCTGGGCCTGGTGGTCGGCAAGCCGGTCGGCATCGTCGGCGCGGCGGTGCTGATGCGCGCGCTGGGCTGGGCGCGGTTTCCCAACGGCATGGACCTGCGCGCGATGATCGGCCTGGGGCTAATGTGCGGCATCGGTTTCACCATGAGCCTGTTCATCGCCTCGTTGGCCTATCAAGACCCCCTGCTGTACGAAGAAGCGGTTCTGGGTATCCTCGGCGCCTCGCTGTTGTCGGCGGTGATCGGCTTCGTTTGGCTGCGCGCGGTTCTGCCGGCGCGCGGCGCCCAGGATTGAGTGCATGAAACATGCTTTGGTGTTCGGCGGCAGCGGCCAGATCGGCCTGCCGTTGTTGCAGCGTTTGTACCAGGCCGGCTGGCGGGTCACCGCGATCTCGCGCCATGAGCAGCACGACCGCCCCGGCCTGCAATGGCTGCAGGGCGATCTGCAGCGTATGCCCGAGCTGCCCAGGCGGGTCGACGCGATCTTCAGTTGCGGCCCGCTGTTGAAGTTCTCCGGCTGGTACGAGCGCTCCGGCATCGAGGCCTCGCGGGTGGTGGCGTTCGGTTCGACCAGCGCCGAAACCAAGCGCGGCTCGGCCGACGCCGAAGAACGGCGGGTGGCGGCGGAACTGCGCCAGGGCGAGTCGGCCTTGTTCGCCGCCGCGCAACCGCGCAGCGACGCGGCCACGGTGTTGCGCCCGACCCTGATCTACGGCGCCGGCCGCGACGCCACCCTGACCCGGATCGCGCAGTTGGCCCAGCGCTTGCGCTATTTCCCGCTGCCGCGCGGCGCCGACGGCTTGCGCCAGCCGGTGCACGTGGACGATCTGGCCGATGCGGCGTTCGCCGCGCTGACCGCGCCAGCCAGTTTCGGCAACGTGTACGCGGTGCCGGGCGGGGAAACCCTGAGCTATCGCGACATGGTCGCGCGCACGCTGGCGTGTCTGCGCCCGCCGGTGAAGCTGATCGAGTTGCCGTCGCCGTTGTTCAATCTGGCCTTGTTGGCCGCGCAAGCCACCGGCCGCGCCACCGGCCTGGGCGAAGCCGCGGTGCGGCGCATGCGCAGCGACATGACCTTCGACGCCGAACCGGCGCGGCGCGATTTCGGTTACGCGCCGCGCGCGTTCCGGCCGAGCGCGGAGATGTTCGAAACCCCGCGCGAATAAGCGCGGGCGACGGGCCCTTCAATCCGCGGCCGCGCGCTTGGCCGCCCGCGCTTTGGCCAGATTGCGCAGCGCGATCGTCAGCACGCCGCCGAGCACCATCGCCCCGCCGATCCACAAACTTGGGCCCGGCCGATCGCCCCAGAACGCGATCCCCAGCGCGATCGCGAACACCGGCACCAACAGCAGCCACGGCGTCACTTGCGCGACCGGATGGCGCTGCACCAGCACGTAGTACAGGCCGTGTCCCAGCAACGAGGACACGAAGGCGGCATAAGCCACGCCGGCCCAGGCGACCCAGCCGATCTGCGGCAGCGCGGCCAGCCCGCCCGGTTCCAGCAGCAGGCTGATCGCCAGCAGCGGCGGCACCGCGATCAGCGCCGTCCAGCCTTGCTGGGAGAACATGTCCAGCCCGCGCAGGCCTTTCATCAGCACCGTGCCCAGGGCCAGAAACGCGGCCGAGACCAGCATCAGCACCACCGCCAGCGGCTTGTCCAGCACCAGCGGATCGAACCCGAGCACCAGCACGCCGCCGAAGCTGATCGCGATGGCCACGCCGGTGCGCCAGGCGAAGCGCTCGCCGAGCAGCCACCAGGCCAGCAACGCGGTCATCGGCACATAGCTTTGCAGCACGATCGCCGGTGAGGACAAATCGCCGGCGGCCTTGAGCGCGCTGAAGCTCAGGCCGAAATGCAGCACGCCGATGCACAGGCACACCGCGATCAAGCGCGGCCACTGGCCCGGCGCCGGGCGCTTGAGGAAGAACATCAGCGGCAGCGCGAGCAGGGCGAAGCGCAGCGCGGTGAACAGGAACGGCGGGATCTCGCGCAGCGCCAGCGCCGAGGTCAGGAAGTTGATCGCCCACGACAGGACGACGAGCAGCAGCAGGGACAGATCGCGGGCGGGCATGGCGGGCGCTGGTGGGCTATCGTGGCCGCCTTGCGGGCGGACGCGAATGGCGTGGCGGGACGGGTATTGTGAAGCAAGCGTTGCAGACTGCGGGGCCGATGGGCTGGGGGCTGCTGTTCCTGGCGATCCTGGTTTTGATTCTGTTGCCGGCGGCGTGGCTGCTGCAGGCGCGGGTGGCGCGCGCGGTCGGCGCCCGGCCGGCCTATGGCGCGGCGGTATGGACGGCGCTGTTCGCGGCGGTGCTGTGGGCGATGCTGGCGGTGGCGGCGTTGATCGCCGCGCACGGCTCGGCGCTCGGCTCGGGTCTGCCGTTCGCGCTGCTGGCGGCGGCGCTGTCGTGGCTGGCGCTGGGCGTGGGCGTGCGGCTGTATCTGCCCGATCCGGCCGGGACCAAATTGGCGTGGCGCCGCGCGCTGTGGGCGGCGTTGCCGGCGGTGGTGCTGGTGTGGGCCGAGGCGGCGCTGGCGCAATGGGCTTTGCAGTGGGCCGGTATCGGCTGAGCGGGGCGCAGCGGTTGCATTGTTTATAGCGGCCAGATCGATCCGAAGCCCCTGTAGGAGCGGCGCAAGCCGCGACCGCAGCAATGAAGCGACTGCGGACGCCAACGAGTCCGCAACACCCCTGAAAGGCCTATCGCCGAGATAGCGGAGAACGATCGCGCATGGACATCGCTACCGTCGGCACCGTGGCCTTGACCGCGATCTGCATTGCGCTGCTCGTGGTGGCCCTCATTCTGTTCTGGCTCAAGCCGGTGGCCTGGTTGCTGCGGCGTCTGGCGCCGCGCGCGTTGGGCGCGCCATTGCGCGACGGCGCGGCGACGGGCGCCATCCAATTCGCGCTGATGATGATGGTGCCGGTGGTGTTGGCTTGGGTATTGGTCGGTGCACGGGCGCCGGAGTGGGCGCATATCGCGGTGGTCGCAGCCTTGCCGTGGCTAAGCCTGACCCTGGGGCTGCGCATGGCGGTGCGCGAAGGCGAGCGCCGGCCGTTGCCGTGGCCGCGCGCCGGCCTGCTCGCGTTGCCAGCGGCGCTGACGTGGTGGCTAACCACCGCGCTGGTGATCAGCGTTCCGTTGCTGCTGGGATTGTCGCGTGCGCCGAGGATGCTGGCCGGTTGAACCCGAGCCCGGCGCGACTCAGTACGACCAGCCCAGCTTGCGATACAGCTTCGACAGCACCCACGCCGGCCCGATCAACAGATAGGTCAGGTCGGTGAGGAAGCTCGGCTTCTTGCCCTCGATCTTGTGACCGATGAACTGCGCGATCCAGGCGACCACGAACACGCCGATCGCCAGCCACAGCAACACGTTCAAACCGAACGATTGCGCGATCCACTGGGTCAGCAGGGTGAACACCGCGAACTGCGCCAGCATCCCCAGGCCGAGTTTGCGCGAGGCGCGGTAGTAGAACAGCATCGCCGCGAACATCGCCATCGCCGCCCACATGCCCGGCTTGAACCAGGTGCCCGGGACGGGGATGCACCACAGCAGCGCGATCACGCTCCACAGGATCGCCGGTACCGCGAAGACGTGGATGAGCTGGTTGGTGGCGTTGCGGTGATCGCCGGAATAGCTGGCGAACCAGCGGTCGATGGGGCGGTCGTGGACGGTTTGATCGGCGACGGTGCTCATGTTCGGCTCCCGATGGTGCGAGGCGGGCGCGACGCCCGCACGGTGGCTGGCGCGCCCGCCATGGGCGCGCGTTGAGCGGTACCCGCGCGCGTACCCGGCGCGCGCGGCGCGGCTAGTGCGCCGCGGACTTCGAGAATAGCTGGATCGTCAGCACGCCGGCGACGATCAGCGAGATGCCGGCGATGGCGCCCGCGTCCAGCGGTTGTTTCATGAAGAACCAGCCGATCAAGGCGATCAGCACGATCCCGACCCCGGACCACAGCGCATACGCCACGCCGACCGGCACGGTCTTGAGCACCAGCGACAGGAAGTAGAACGCCACGCCGTAACCGGCGGCCACCAACAGCGACGGGCCGGTCTTGGTGAAGCCTTCGGAGGCCTTGAGCGCGCTGGTCGCGACGACTTCGGCGGCGATGGCGACGGCGAGGTAGAGGTAGCCGATGTTCATGGCGGCGGTGGTCTGCATGGAGAGCGGGTTGCAGGTTAGCGCGCATGGTCGGGAGAAAGCACGGGGGCGGCGGGGGCTTGCGCCAGTCTCGCGCGGGACGGTGGCTGGGTCTGTAAAGCAGGCGACAGTCGGGGTGTAGCGGGGCGGAAGCGAAGGCCAAAGGCAAGGGCAAATCCCCCCTAGCCCCCCTTTTTCAAAGGGGGGAACAGCCGGGGCGGGGACGCGAGGATGTTGCGGTTGCGGTTGCGGTTGCGGTTGCGGCGGTGGTAGTTGCCGCGGCTCAAGCTTTCCCCCCTTTAAAAAAGGGGGGCTAGGGGGGATTTGCTTTTAGCTTTTAGCTTTTGGCTTTGCCTCTAGCCGAAAAAACAAAAGGGCCGCTTCCGCGGCCCCTTCGTCGCAAACCCCAGCGCAAATCAATCCACCGAAATCCCCGCCAGCTTCTGCAACGCCTCGGCATACTTCGCCCGCGTACGCTCGATCACTTCGGCCGGCAGATTCGGCCCCGGCGCAGTCTTGTCCCAGTCCAGCGTTTCCAGATAATCGCGCACGAACTGCTTGTCGTAGCTCGGCGGGCTGGTGCCGACCTGATACTCATCGGCCGGCCAGTACCGCGACGAATCCGGCGTAAGCATTTCGTCCATCACGTACAGACGCCCGTCGGCATCGGTGCCGAACTCGAACTTGGTATCGGCCAGCAAAATCCCGCGCTGCGCCGCGAAATCGGCGGCGAAGCGGTACAGGCGCAAGGTAGCGTCGCGCACCGCCTCGGCCAACTCCGCGCCGACCGTGCGTACGGCGGTATCGAAGTCGATGTTCTCATCGTGATCGCCCACTGCCGCCTTGGTCGACGGAGTGAAGATCGGCTCGGCCAATTGCTCGGCCTGGCGCAACCCGCTGGGCAGGGCGATACCGCTGACCCGCCCGGTGCGCTGGTAATCCTTCCAGCCGCTGCCGATCACGTAGCCGCGGGCGATGCACTCGATCGCCACCGGCTTCAAGCGTTTGGTCACCACCGCGCGCTTGGCGTAGAGCGCGGCGTCCACGCCCTCGGGCAGGACCGCGGCGACGTCGATGCCGGTCAGGTGGTTGGGGATGATGTGCGCGGTCTTGGCGAACCAGAAATTGCTGATCTGGCACAACATCTCGCCCTTGCCCGGGATCGGGTCGGGCAGGACCACGTCGAAGGCGCTGAGCCGGTCGGTGGCGACCATCAGCAGACAGTCGCCGCCGGGGGCGGCGCCCGCGGGCAGGCGGTCGGCGGGCAGATCGAAGACATCGCGGACTTTGCCGCGGTGGCGCAAGGGCAGGCCGGGCAGTTCGGATTGCAGCAGTGTGGTCGTCAACGTGGGGACCCCTGAAGGCAGTGCGTAAGCCCCCATGGCGATTGCGCGGGTCTGAAGCCGACTGCCGGAGCCGTCCGGCTCGCGCGCGCTTGCGCGAGGGGGCCGGGCAGTGTACGCCGCCTGGGGCCGGTGTGCAGTCCCCCCGGCCGGCCCGGCGCGGCGGCGGGGCCGGTTAAGATGGCCGCCAGCGGGCCGCCACGGCCCGGAATCGGGACGGCCGCGGGTTCATGAAGCGCTGGTACGGCAAATTGCTCGGATTCTTCGCCGGCGCGGCTTTGATGCGCGGCAACCCCTTCCTGGGCGCGATCATCGGCCTGCTGATCGGCCACGCCTTCGACACCGACTGGTTCAAGCTGCGCGGCGACAACCCCTACGCGGTGCTGGGCCTGACCGTGGACGCCACCGACGCCGAGGTCGAACAGGCCTACCGCCGGCTGATTTCCCAGTACCACCCCGACCGGGTCGCCAACGCCGCGCCGGACATCCGCCAGCAGGCCGAGGACAAGGCCCGCGCGATCAATCGCGCTTACGACCGGATCAAGACCGCGCGTAAGCGCTAGAAGCGAGCGCAGAGGAGTGAGGAGTGAGTAAAAACGGCCGCCTCGTTGCTTTTGCTCACTCCTCACTCCTCTGCGCTCGCTTCTGAGCTTTTACAATGGTCAATTCCCGCCCGGACCGCCCTCATGTCCCTGCAATCCACCGTCATCGCCCCTTCGATCCTCTCGGCCAATTTCGCCAAACTCGGCGAAGAGGTCGACAACGTGCTCAAGGCCGGCGCCGACTGGGTCCATTTCGATGTGATGGACAACCATTACGTCCCCAATCTGACCATCGGCCCGCTGGTCTGCGAGGCCCTGCGCAAGCACGGGGTGACCGCGCCGATCGACGTGCATCTGATGGTCGATCCGGTCGACCGTATCGTTCCGGACTTCGCCAAGGCTGGCGCGACCACGATCAGCTTCCACCCGGAAGCCAGCGCGCATGTGCATCGCACGATCCAGTTGATCAAGTCGCTGGGCTGCAAGGCCGGGTTGGTGCTCAATCCGGCTACGCCGATCGAAGTGCTGGACTGGGTGCTGGAGGACTTGGACATGGTGCTGCTGATGTCGGTCAATCCCGGGTTCGGCGGCCAGAGCTTCATTCCCTCGGCGCTGGACAAGCTGCGCCGGGTGCGCGAGCGCATCGACAACAGCGGCCGTGCGATCCGGTTGGAGATCGACGGCGGGGTCAAGGCCGACAACATCGGCGAGATCGCGGCCGCTGGCGCGGATACCTTCGTTGCGGGCTCGGCGATCTTCAATGCGCCGGACTATGCCGATGTGATCGGGCGGATGAAGGATGCGGTGGCGGCGGTGCGTAAGTAAGCGCTGCCGATAAGAGCAAATCCCCCTTGATCCCCCTTTTTCAAAGGGGGAAATCCGTCGGGTGGGGGCGCTGCCGCCCGACGTCGCCTCGCTTCGTGTAGCTGCCGAAGCGAGCCCCGCCCCAACCCCCTCACGCACCCCAAGACCATTCCCCCCTTTGAAAAAGGGGGGCTAGGGGGGATTTGCTTTTGCTTTTGCCTGTCGCTTTTGCTCCCACCCCCACCCATGGCATCGTCTCCCCATCCCGTACACCGGAGCGCCGCCATGAACACCTGCGACCTGTGCGATCTCCACGAAGCCCAAGTGCGCGTACTGGAACTGCCCCTGCGCGACTACGGCGGCCGCCTCGCCTTCGACGGCCCGGTCAGCACCATCAAGGCCTACGAAGACAACACCCTGGTCCGCGACGCCGTCGCCGAACCCGGCAACGGCCGGGTGCTGGTGATCGACGGCGGCGGCTCCATGCGGCGGGCGATGCTCGGCGATCTGCTCGCAGCCAAGGCCGCGGACAACGGCTGGGCCGGGGTGATCGTGTTCGGGGCGATCCGCGACAGCGGCGCGATCGGGGCGATGGAGCTCGGGGTCAAGGCGCTGGGCACCTGTCCGCGCAAGACCGACAAACTCGGCCAGGGCGCGCGCGATGTCGCGGTCGAATTCGGCGGCCTGACCATCCGCCCGGGCGAGTGGCTGTGCGCGGACCAAGACGGCGTGGTACTGGCCGACAGCGTCCTGCGTTGAACCGCGGGCCGCGCGCAAACAAAAAACGCGGGCCCTGCGGCCCGCGTTCCGGAATATTTGGAGGCAATCCCGCCTCCGCCCGTCGTCCCTGATATGGCCTCCCATATTCCGGATCGGCAATGACAGGTGTGTGACAGACTTGGCGCATTCGTGCATTCACCCGCATCGACGGCGACGCTGTTAGCCTCGCGGGCCCTGCAAGCCGAACGGATCGCCGCCCCATGCCCTCAGCCCGCTGGCGTTTGATACTCAACGGCAAGTCCGCCGGCGACGAAGCCTTGCGCGAAGCAGTCGCGGGCTTGCGCGAGCGCGGCGTGCGCCTGGACGTGCGGGTGACCTGGGAAGGCGGCGACGCCGAACGCTACGTCGCCGAGGCCATCGCCGACGGCGTGGACACCATCGTCGCCGCCGGCGGCGACGGCACCCTCAGCGAAGTGGCGACCACTTTGGCCCATCGCGAGGAGCCCGCCGATGCGCTGCCCTCGCTCGGGCTGGTGCCGATGGGCACCGCCAACGATTTCGCCAGCGCGGCGACGATTCCGGTCGATCCGGCGCAAGCGCTGGCGCTGATTCAGCGCCGCCCGCCGCAGCCGATCGACCTGATCCGCCTGCAGGCGCCGGACGGCGTGCATTGGGCCGCCAATCTGGCCAGCGGCGGATTCGGCACCCAGGTGACCATCGAGACCGATGCCGGCCTGAAGAAAATGCTCGGCGGGCTGGCCTACCTGGTCACCGGCATCGCCAAGCTGGGCAAGATCGAACCGATCCGCGCGCGCCTGCACGGCGAGGGTTTCCAGTGGGAAGGCGACTTCATCGCCCTGGGCATCGGCAACGGCAAGCAGGCCGGCGGCGGCCAGGCGCTGTGCCCGGACGCGTTGATCGACGACGGCCTGCTCGATGTGACCGTGGTCCCGGAGCTGTCCGGCGAAGTCGGCGCGACGGTGGGCACCCTGCTCACCGAAGGCAAGCACGCCGCGCTCGACCGGGTCGCTGCGCGCGCGCAGCTGCGCTGGGTCGAAATCGAATCCCCGAGTGAGCTGACCCTCAACCTGGACGGCGAACCGGTCCGTTCGCGCCACTTCCGCATCGACTGCGTCGCCGCACGGGTGCGCATGCATTTGCCGGACGCCTGCCCCCTGCTGTCGGCAAGCCCGCGCGCATGACCCGTCGCGCCGCGCCCGCGAAGCAGTTACAGTTGGCGCCATGAAAGCCTGGGCGAACCCGCATTCCTTTTGCGCCGACGTGGGTTGGCGATGGTGGCCGTCGGCCATCGTCGCTCCTGCCCACTCGTCCATGAAGGAACTGCCGCGTGATTTCGCACGAACTCTTCCAGCAACAGGCCGCTAACGGCTACACCCGCATTCCCGTCGTCCGCGAAGTGCTGTCCGACCTGGACACGCCGCTGTCGGTCTACCTCAAGCTCGCCGACGGCCCGCACACCTATCTGTTCGAATCGGTCGAAGGCGGCGAACGCTTCGGCCGCTACTCGATCATCGGCCTGCCCGCGCAGCGCGTGTACGCCTTCGCCGGCCACACCTTGTTCGTCAGCGAGCACGGCGAGCTGATCGACAGCCGCGTGGTCGAAGACCCCTTCGCCGAAGTCGAGCGTCTGCGCACCGAGTACAAAGTGCCCAAGATCGACGGCCTGCCGGGCTTCACCGGCGGCTTGGTGGGCTGGTTCGGGTTCGAGTGCATCCAGTACATCGAGCCGCGCCTGGCCGGCCCGCAGCCCGACGGCAGCCACAAGCCCGACGAACTCGGCACGCCCGACATCCTGCTGATGCAGAGCGAGGAAATCGCGGTCTTCGACAACCTCAAGGGCCGGCTGTACCTGATCGTGCACGCCGATCCGCGCGAGCCGCAGGCCTTCGCCCGGGCCAATCGCCGGCTCGATCAACTGGTGCACCGCCTGCGTATCGGCGGCGCCAGCTATCCGGAAACCCTGGACCCGGCCGGCCTGGACGAAGGCGATTTCGTCTCCGGCTTCACCCGCGAAGGCTTCATCGACGCGGTGGAGAAATCCAAGGAACTGATCCGCGCCGGCGACATCTTCCAGGTGGTGCTGTCGCAGCGGCTCAGCGTGCCGTTCAAGGCGCGCCCGGTCGACGTCTACCGCGCGCTGCGCGCGTTGAACCCGTCGCCGTACATGTATTTCCTCGATGTCGGCGGCACCCAGGTGGTCGGTTCTTCGCCGGAAATCCTGGTGCGCCTGCAAAACACCGATAACGGCGGGGGCGAAGTCACCGTGCGTCCGATCGCCGGCACCCGTCCGCGCGGCAAGAACGCGGATGAAGACAACGCGCTGGAAGCCGAACTGCTGGCCGATCCGAAGGAGCGCGCCGAGCACCTGATGCTGATCGACCTGGGCCGCAACGACGTCGGCCGGGTGTCGCTGCCGGGCACCGTCGAAGTCGGCGAACAGTTCGGCATCGAACGCTACAGCCACGTCATGCACATCGTCAGCGAAGTCACCGGCCGGCTGAAGCCGGAAATGAGCTACGCCGACGTCCTGCGCGCGACCTTCCCCGCCGGCACCGTCAGCGGCGCGCCGAAGATCCGCGCGCTGGAAGTGATCCGCGAATTCGAACCGGTCAAGCGCAACGTCTACTCCGGCGCGGTCGGCTACATCGGCTGGCACGGCGACGCCGACACCGCCATCGCGATCCGCACCGCGGTGATCCAGGACGGCCGCCTGCACGTGCAGGCCGGCGCCGGCATCGTCTACGACTCCGATCCGCAGAAGGAGTGGGAAGAGACGATGAACAAGGGGCGCGCTTTGTTCCGTGCGGTGGCGGAGGCGGCGCGCGGGCTCTGAGCGCGCCACGGCGACGCACGCAAGCGGCACATCTGAAGCCTCCGAACTCCGACAGCCGCCCTGCCGCGACCTAGGGCAAGTGCGGCAAATAATCCCCGTGCAGATCGGCGATCTCCGGATCGCGATGATCCTTGCTGACCACCAGCAGCCGTTTCAGCGCATCCCAATGGCCGATGTCGATCAACAACTCGGCCAGTCGCCGGTAGATGAAATCGTCGTTACTCCCGAAATAGCCGTCCATCAATCGATCGATCGAATCCTTGACGATCTGTCGTCCGGGTTTGAACTGCGCGGCGTATCGCACCAGCACCGCTCTGGCGACGATGAGCCTGTCGACATTGCCGTCCACCGCGATATCCACGATCTTCGGAGCCAGCTCGGTCAGCTGCGCATCGCTCAGTAGGTCTGCGTCGTCGCGCAACAATCGGAGTGCGTGGGCTTGCTCGGATAGGTCGCCCAGCGCGCGCAGAAGAATGTCCTTGAAGTCGTCGCGTTGTCGCAGATGCCATCGGCTGATCCGCAGCCCATCGTCGGCTTGTTTCATGGCCTGCCATTCGTCGGGGAAAAGACTCGGATCGTTCATCGCTGTGGTCTCGCGTCGTCGGATCGCACTGTATCAACTCCCTCAGGCCCTCCTTGCGCGCCGACGGCGGGCGGCGCCCGCGAGCGATCCTGATCGATCCCGCTGTGACCGGCCGCTCAAACCGGGATCCGCCCGCGGCCCGCGCGGATTAAAAAAAGTTCATCCAGCGGAAAGGCCCGGGGCAGGGCGGCGGGAGCAATCTGACTTCGCGATGGGGCCCACCCCACCGGCCAGACCTCCCACCCAAACGTTTCCCCAGGAGCCACACATGAACGTCCGCAACGCCCTGATCGCCGTCGCTCTCACCGCGTTCGCCGGTTCCGCCTTCGCTGCCGCGCCGGCCACCACCGCTTCGACCGCCGCGCCGGCCGCCAAGACCGTCAAGCACAAGCATCACAAGGCTAAGAAGGCTAAGGCCGCCAAGGCCGCAACGGCCGCGGAAGCGGCGCCGGCATCGAACTGATCCTTCGCGAGCCTGCTCCCCCGAGGCCCACGCATCGTCGGCGTGGGTGAGATACCCCGCCGGCGCGAGCCGGCGGGGTATCTTTTTTCCGATCCACCGCAGTCCTCCGCGCCCGCCGTCGCGCTCTCACCGCCTGCACGAGCCCGCGCTATCCTGTCCCCGTCATTTGTTTGTGCGCCATCGCGATCCGGAGTCGGCATGCGCGTTCTGCTCGTCGAAGACGATCCCCACACCGCCGCCTTCATCGCCAAGGGCTTGCGCGAGGACGGCCATACCGTCGATCACGCCGACAACGGCAAGGACGGCCTGTTCCTGGCCACCACCGAAACCGTCGATGCGATCGTGCTCGACCGCATGCTGCCGGCGCTGGACGGCCTGACCCTGCTGCAGACCCTGCGCGGCGCCGGCAACCGCACGCCGGTGCTGCTGCTGACCGCACTGGGCGAGGTCGATCACCGGGTCGAAGGCCTGCGCGCCGGCGCCGACGACTACCTGGTCAAGCCCTTCGCCTACGCCGAACTCAGCGCGCGCCTGGACAGCGTCCTGCGCCGCGGCAACGCCGGCGGCAGCGAGCCGACCCGGCTGCGGGTGGCCGATCTGGAACTGGACCTGCTCAGCCGCGAAGCCCGCCGCGGCGACAAACGCATCGAACTGCAACCGCGCGAATTCCGCCTGCTGGAATACCTGATGCGCCAGGCCGAGCGCGTGGTCACCCGGACCATGCTGCTGGAAGCGGTGTGGGACTATCACTTCGATCCGCAAACCAACGTCATCGACGTGCACATCAGCCGCCTGCGCCAGAAGATCGACCAAGGCTATCCGCGGCCGCTGCTGCACACCGTGCGCGGCGCCGGCTACCGGTTGGGCGCATGAGCGCATCGCATCGGCGCGGTCCCGGCCACGGAGCCGCCGCATGCGGCTGATGCCGCGCTCGACCAGCGCGCGGCTGGCCTTGGCGGTGACCGCCTCGTTTCTGTTCGCCTTCGTATTGCTGGGCATCGGCGTGCATTACGCGGTGTCGGCGATGCTGACCCAGGACGCGCGCGAACTGGTCCGGGTCGACGCCGCCGGGCTGGTCGAGATGTACCAGGACGACGGCCGCGCCGCGTTGCTGAGCGAATTGCGCGACCGGATCGGCTCGGACGAAGACCCCGACGCGGTCTACGCCCTGACCGCGCCCGATGGCCGCCTGGTCGCCGGCAATACCGCGCTGCCGCTGCATCGCCGCGGCGCGCGCTGGATCGAGTTCAACGAACACAGCAGCGCCGGCGACCTGCGCGTGGTCGCGCAACTGCAGACGCTGTCCGACGGCACCACCTTGCTGACCGGCACCCGCACCCGCAGCCAGGACCGGTTCCTGTCGTTGATGCTGCGCACCGCCCTGGCCGCGCTGTTGGTGGCGGCCAGCCTGGGCGCGCTGATCGGCTGGATGACCTCGCGCTGGGTCTCGCACCGGCTGCGCCATCTGGACGACACCGCCGAACGCGTCGGCGGCGGCGAGTTGGGCCTGCGCGCGCGGCTGGACGGCAGCGACGACGCCTTCGACCGCCTGGCGCGGCGCTTCAACGCCATGCTCGACCGGATCGAGGAACTGCTCGGCGGCGTGCGCCACGCCACCGACCACATCGCCCACGACCTGCGCACGCCGCTGACCCGGCTGCGCAATCGCCTGGAAGAACTGCGCCGGCGCGAACGCGGCGCCGAGGCCGGCGGGCAACTGGACGCGGCGATCGGCGAAACCGATCAGCTGCTGCATTCCTTCGGCGCCTTGCTGCGGCTGGCGCGGATCGAGGCGCAGCCGCCGGTGCACGACGAGCCGGTACTGGACCTGTCCGATCTGGCCCGCGACGCGGCCGAGCTGTACACCCCGATCGCCGCCGAGCGCGGCATCGCCCTGACCGTGTGGCTGCCCGAACCGGGCGAGGCCGCGGTGCGCGGCGATGCCGACCAGTTGTTCCAGATGCTGGTGAACCTGCTCGACAATGCGGTCAAGTACGCGCCGCCCGACACCGAAGTGCGCCTGAGCGTGCAGCGCGAACGCGGCGCGATCGCGCTGCAGATCGACGACCACGGCCCGGGCGTTCCGGCCGCCGATCGCGAGCGGGTGTTCGACCGCTTCCAGCGCCTGGAAGCGCACCGCGGCTCGCCCGGCACCGGCCTGGGCATGAGCCTGGTGCGGGCGATCCTGCATCGCCACGGCGGCCACATCGCCTTGTTCGACAACGCGCCGGGGCTGCGTGTGCGGGTGACGCTGAACGACGCCGCCTGATCCTCCCTTCTAGGGGCGGCGGAAGCCGCGACCGCGAAACCCCGCTTGCGTCGTTGGCCGGATGTCGCGGTCGCGGCTCGCGCCGCTCCTACAGGGGTACAGGGGCCCCGGGCGGCAGTCGCACAAACGGCCGCGCGCCGTTACAGTAGCCCCATGATCGTCCGCGCGCTCCCGCAGAACTCCCGCAAGGCTGGCCAAGGCTGGCGATGGTGGCGTACTACCGCCGCCGTCTCCGCGCCGCCGTCTTCCGAGGATTTTTTGCGTGACCCCGCCACCGATAACCACCCCAGCGGCCGCTGAGCGCCGCCGGCGCCAGCCCCTAGCGGCACAGCGCCACACCCCGACCACCGTCTTGCCGCCCGCGCTGTGCCGCGGCGGCGATTCCTGTCGCCTATCACTGCCCAGGCCCGTCCGCGGACGGGATAATGGCCGGCTTGCGCGCGCCTGTGGCCCACCGCCCGGACGCGCGCGCGGTCCCGACGTTTCAGACCTTCCAGGCACCACCCGCATTCGAGGCGCGTCATGTCCGTTCTGATGATCGACAACTACGACAGCTTTACCTACAACCTCGTCCAGTACCTGCAGACCCTCGGCGCGCAAGTCCAGGTGATCCGCAACGACGAGCTGTCGGTGGAGCAGATCGAAAAACTCGCGCCCGAGCGGATCGTGATTTCGCCCGGCCCGTGCACGCCCGATCAGGCCGGCGTGTCGCTGGAGGTGATCCGCCGGCTCGGCGCGCACACGCCGATTCTGGGCGTGTGCCTGGGCCATCAGAGCCTGGGCCAGGCCTACGGCGGGCAGGTGATCCGGGCCAAGCGGATCATGCACGGCAAGACCTCGGCGATCCGCCACGAAGGCCACGGCGTATTCGCCGGCCTACCCGACAGCTACGAAGCCACCCGCTATCACTCGCTGGTGGTGGAGCGCGAAAGCCTGCCGGAGGAGCTGGAAATCACCGCCTGGACCGAATACGACGACGGCGGCTTCGAGGAAATCATGGGCCTGCGCCATCGCCAGCACCCGGTGGAAGGCGTGCAGTTCCATCCCGAGTCGATCAAGACCGAGCACGGTCACGCGTTGCTGCGAAACTTTTTGCAGCGATGAGCCGCGCGCGCAGCGGGCGCCGAGCGGCGCGATGGCGAGGCTGAAACGCCCGATGCCGCCGCCGCTTTCCCACTAATACAGGTTCCGCCTCCATGCCTTTGACCCCGCAAGAAGCCCTGCAACGCACCATCGAACACCGCGAGATCTTCCACGACGAAATGGTCGATCTGATGCGCACGATCATGCGCGGCGAAATCTCGCCCACCATGACCGCGGCGATCCTGACCGGGTTGCGGGTGAAGAAGGAAACCGTCGGCGAAATCGCCGGCGCGGCGACGGTATTGCGCGAGTTCGCGCGGCCGGTGCAAGTGGCCGATCGTACCCATCTGGTCGACATCGTCGGCACCGGCGGCGACGGCGCGCACACCTTCAACATTTCCACCGCGAGCATGTTCGTGGTCGCCGCCAGCGGCGCCAAGGTCGCCAAGCACGGCAACCGCAGCGTGTCGTCCAAGTCCGGCAGCGCCGACGTGCTCGAAGCGCTGGGCGCGGCGATCGAATTGCAGCCCGAACAGGTCGGCCAATGCATCGAGCGTGCCGGCATCGGCTTCATGTTCGCGCCGGTGCATCACCCGGCGATGAAAGTGGTCGCGCCGGTGCGGCGCGAAATGGGCGTGCGCACCTTGTTCAATATTCTCGGCCCGCTGACCAATCCGGCCAACGCGCCGAGCATCCTGATGGGCGTGTTCCATCCCGACCTGGTCGGCATCCAGGTGCGGGTGCTGCAGGAACTCGGCGCGCAGCGCGCGCTGGTGGTGTGGGGCCGCGACGGCATGGACGAACTCTCGCTCGGCGCCGGCACCCTGGTCGGCGAACTGCGCGACGGCGAGGTGCGCGAGTACGAAGTGCACCCGGAGGATTTCGGCATCGCCATGGCCGCCAGCCGCAACTTGCGGGTCGAGAACGCGGACGAATCGAAGGCGCTGTTGTTGCAGGCGCTGGAGAACCGCGACGGCTTGCCGCGCGAAATCGTCGCGCTCAACTCCGGCGCGGCGCTGTACGCCGCCGGCGTCGCCGAGAACATCGCCGAAGGCATCGAACTGGCGCGGCGCACGCTGGCCTCCGGCGCGGCCCGGGCCAAGCTCGATGAATTCGTCGCCTTGACTCAACAGTTGGCGGCGCAGTAGCCGCCGCGCCTGCTTCGTCGTTCAGCCAATCCGGGAGCCAGCATGTCCGCCAGCTTCGCCAAATTGCCCCAGCCGCCGTATTACGCGGTGATCTTCAGCTCCCAGCGCAGCGACGGCGACGACGCCGGCTACGGCCAGGCCGCCGAGCGGATGGTCGAACTGGCCGCGCAGCAGCCGGGTTTTCTGGGGGTGGAGTCCACCCGCGGCAGCGACGGCTTCGGGATCACCGTAAGCTATTGGGCCGATGAAGCGGCCATCGCCGCCTGGAAGCGGCAGGCCGAACACGCCGCCACCCGCGCCTACGGGCGCGAACATTGGTATCAGCATTTTGAGTTGCGCGTGGCCAAGGTCGAGCGCGCGTATGGGAGCAAGAGCAAGGCATGAGCGACATCCTCAACACCATCATCGCGCGCAAGCACGAGGAAATCGAACAACGCAGCCGGGTGCGTTCGCTGGCCGATCTGCGCGCGCGCGCCACCGGCCAGCCGCCGGCGCGCGGCTTCGTCGACGCGATCAAGCGCAAGCGCGCCGCGGGCGAGGCGGCGGTGATCGCCGAGGTCAAGAAAGCCAGCCCGTCCAAGGGCGTGATCCGGCCCGACTTCAAGCCGGCCGAGATCGCACGCAGCTATGAAGCCGGCGGCGCGGCGTGCCTGTCGGTGCTGACCGACGTGGACTTCTTCCAGGGCAGCAACGCTTATCTGGCCGAGGCGCGCGCTGCTTGCGCGCTGCCGGCGCTGCGCAAGGACTTCACCATCGATCCGTATCAGATCTACGAGGCGCGCACGATCGGCGCCGACGCGATCTTGCTGATCGTCGCCGCGCTCGAAGACGGTCCGATGATCGAGATGGCCGGGCTGGCGATGGAGCTGGGCATGGACGTGCTGGTGGAAGTGCACGACATCGACGAACTCGAGCGCGCGCTGCAGACCGATTGCGAGCTGATCGGGGTCAACAACCGCAACCTGCGCACCTTCGAGGTATCGCTGGACACCAGCATCGCCTTGCGCGAAGCGGTGCCGCGCGATCGCACCCTGGTCACCGAAAGCGGCATCGCCACCGCCGCCGACGTCGCCCGCATGCGCGCGGCCGGCATCGACACGTTCCTGGTCGGCGAGAGCTTCATGCGCGAACGCGATCCGGGCAGCGCGCTGCAACGTCTGTTCGCGGCATGAGCGGGGAGCCGCCGGTGAATCCCCAGGCGCCGCTGGCGCAGGCGATCGCCGACTCGGCGCCGCTACGCTCGGCGCGGTTCCCGGTGGTGCGCGCCGACGCGCCGCTGATCGTGTTCGATTTCGATCACACCCTGTACGACGGCGACTCGGGCAGCCATCTGTTCGCCTGGCTGATCCAGCGCTCGTGGTGGCGGCTGGCGCTGGCGCTGCTGATCGCGCCGGTGGCCGGGCCGATGGTGGCGTGGCTGAAGACCCGTCGCGTCGGCATTTCCGCCTTCGTCTGGGTCGGCACCATCGGCATGCGCCGCGCCGGCAACCTGGACGCGGCGATCGACCGTTACGTGGCCCTGCACACCGAACAGATCCGCGCGCGGCTGCTGCCGATCGCGCTGGACGTGTTGCACCACCATCGTGAGCAGGGCGATCAGGTGGTGATCGCCACCGGCGCGCCGCCGGAGCTGGCGCGGGCGATCCTGGCCTTCGTCGCCCACGAGGACGTGCCGGTGGTCGGCACCCTGGTCGGCCCGCGCCTGGGCGCGTTGGGCGCGCGTCGCCACTGCCACTCGCGGATGAAGATGACCATGCTGCGCGAGGCCGGTTTCACCGCGCCGGTGGAGATGGCCTATTCCGACAGCAGCGCCGACCTGCCGCTGTTGCAGGCCGCGCGCAAACCGGTGGTGGTGAACCCGAAGGCCAAGCGGGTGGAGATGTTCCGGCGGGTGCTCCCGCCCGGGACCCCGATCCTGAATTGGGGTTGTCCTGGTCGCGGCGGCGATCCGGTGGGGACTGCGGCGGGTTGATCGCTGCGGCGTCGTGGTTCGAATTGTCGCGGTCGCGGCTCGTGACCGAAGGAAATCCCTGTGGGACGCCGCTCCTACAGGGTCTTCGGATCGATCTGGGCTAGCTGTAGGAGCGGCGCGAGCCGCGACACGGTCGATCGGTGGCCGAGGCAATACGAAGCCGCGGCTAAACCGCCCGATCCGGGCTCCCATTCAGCGCGTTGCTGCCGGCAAGGCCGCGAGCAGCGTCGCGCTCAGTCGCCCAAAGTTTTGACGAATTTCAGCGACCCATCGGCATAGCCGCAGCGGCGATAGAACTCGTGGGCTTCGGCGCGCGAGACGTTGCTGGTGACCTCGATCCGGCTGACGCCGTCGCGGCGCGCGCGCCGTTCGACCTCGCGCAGCAGCTGCCGGCCGATGCCCTGGCCGTGGCAGGAGCGGGCCACCACCAGCGCGGTGATACGGGCCAGTTCGGCGCCGTGGGTCAGCGAGTAGCGGGTGTGGCTGGACACCAAGCCGCAGGCGTGGCCGTCGATTTCGGCCAGCAGCAGGTAATGGCGGGGGTCTTCGCGCAGGTGGAGGATCCGCTCGGCGGCCTCGGCGCGGGTGCAGGGATAGCCGAGTTGTTCGAGCAACTCGGCCACATCGCTGGCGTCGCCCAGCTCCGCCAGCCGCACCGTGGGTGCGGTCTGGTCGGACGGGGCGATCCGTCCCATCGGGACTTAGCGAGTTCCGTACAGGACGACGGTCTTGCCGCGGGCGTGCAGCTTGCCGTCGGCCTGGAGCTTCTTGAGCACGCGGCCGGCCATTTCGCGCGAGCAGCCGACCAGGCGCGAAAGCTCCTGGCGCGACACCCGCAACTGGGTGCCCTGCGGATGGCTCATGGCCTCGGGTTCCTTGGCCAGATCGTGCAAGGCGCGCACGATGCGGTCGGTCACGTCGAGGAAGGCCAGGCGGCCGGCCTTGCGGCTGGTGTCGAGCAGGCGCCGGGAAATCTGCGCGCCGATCGCGTACAGCAGCTTGGGCGCGTCCAGCGACAGCCGGGTCAGCAGCAGGTCGTAGAGGCGCTCATGGCCGATTTCGGCCAGCTCGCAGGTGCTGCGGGTCCGCAGGATCACCTCGCGATGGTCGCTCTCGATGAACAGGCCGAGCTCGCCGACGAACTCGCCGGGGCCGAAATAGCCTAGGACCAGTTCGCGGCCGTCCTCTTCCTCGGTAATGATGCTCACCGAGCCGGAAACGACGTAATACAGCGTGCTGGCCGGGTCGCCGGGGCGGAACACGTCCGTACGGGACGGATAACGCCGACGGTGACAATGGGCCAGGAAACGTTCGATCGTTGCGCCGTCGGGCAGCAACGGGCTATTGGTTCGGCGCAATGCAGTCAAGGGGGCTACCGGGTTGGCGGACATTGGAATGGGCTTTGTTTTCGACCGAGCTTAGGGCGATACGGCCTCTGGGGCAAATCCTGCCGCTGAAAATCGCGGTCCGATAGAGGGCGAAGATGGAAGTTCAGTGGCGGTCACGCTTTTGTCACCAATGGAGCCCAAAAACAACATGCGTTTCCCCCCGGGGCTGTTTGCCTCATAATCGCGGCCCTCGCCGTCCGTCCGGAATCTTCCTACAGTGGTCAAGCCGTTGCCGCGCCTGCGGTTGCAGGGTTTCAACAACCTCACCAAGGCCCTCTCGTTCAATATCTACGATGTTTGCTTCGCGGCGTCCGAGGACGAGCGACGCCGGTATATCGAGTACATCGACGAGGCGTATAACGCCGACCGCCTCACCCAGATCCTCACGGATGTGGCGGAAATCATCGGCGCGAATATCCTCAACATCGCCCGCCAGGACTACGACCCGCAAGGTGCCTCGGTCACGATCCTGATCTCCGAAGAGCCGGTGATCGACAAAAAGGACGCCGGCAAGGAGATCATCTCCGATGCCGTGGTCGCGCACATGGACAAGTCGCACATCACCGTGCACACCTATCCGGAAACCCATCCGGACAACGGGATCGCGACCTTCCGCGCCGACATCGACGTGGCCACCTGCGGGGTGATTTCGCCGCTGAAAGCGCTCAATTACCTGATCGAGAGCCTGGAATCGGACATCGTGATCATGGATTACCGGGTGCGCGGTTTCACCCGCGACATCAAGGGCCGCAAGCACTACATCGATCACAAGATCAACTCGATCCAGGACTACCTGGCCAAGAACGTGAAGTCGCGCTACGAGATGCTCGACGTCAACGTTTATCAGGAAAACATCTTCCACACCAAGATGCACCTGAAGGAGTTCGATCTCGACACCTACCTGTTCGAGGAGAAGGCCAAGAACCTCTCGTTCAAGGAACGGATGAAGATCGAGGCGCGTCTGCGCCGCGAGATCGAGGAGCTGTATCACGGGCGCAATCTGGCCGATTGAAGCTGGGGTCCGCCCAAGCGAAAGGCCGGCGCAAGCCGGCCTTTTTGCGTTCTGGCCCCCGCTTGTCTCCCTCTACCCTCGGGCTTGTCTCCCTCTCCCGCTTGCGGGGTGAGCGGACGCTGCTTGCGAGCCACTGGCTCGCGCGTCCGCGAACGCCCAAACGCCATGCGTTTGGGCCGGGGTGGGCCGGGGTGAGGGGCGGTCAGGTCGCGGGTGCCTGTGGGATTCGGGCGATCCGGCGCCCTCACCCCAACCCTCTCCCGCAAGCGGGAGAGGGGGCAGGCAAGCGGGAGAGGGGGCCGGGCGCCGCAAGCCCGGAACCGGCCTCAGAGCCGGTAAGCCACCGTTTTCATCACCTTCGACGCCGCCGCCATGATCGTCGGCACCGGCATCGGCAGGATCCGCGCGCCGGCGGCCTCGGCGTTCTCGGCGTGGCGGGCTTCGTCGGCCTTCATCGTGCGCAGGATCGCCCGGCTGCGCTGGTCGCCCTCGGGCAGCGATTCCAGGTGTTCGTCGATATGGGCCTCGACCTGGCGCTCGGTTTCGACCACGAAGCCCAGGTTCCAGCCGTCCCCGCGCAGGCCGGCCAGCACGCCGATGGTGAAGCTGCCGGCGTACCACAGCGGGTTGAGCAGGCTGGGCCGGCTGTCGAGCTCGCGCAGGCGGTCGGCGCACCAGGCCAGGTGGTCGGTTTCTTCCTGCGCCGCTTCCAGCAGGTGCTCGCGGGTGGACTCATCGCGGGCCACCGCGGCTTGACCGCAGTACAGCGCCTGGGCGCAGACCTCGCCGACGTGGTTGATCCGCATCAACCCGGCCGAATGGCGTTTTTCCGCCGGTTCCAGCACCAACTCGGCGGTATTGCCGGCCGGGTTGGGACGCTCGGCGCCGGGCGCGCCGAACACGGTGTCCAGGGCGCGCTGAGCTTCGCTGAGCACGCGATCCAAGGGGCTGAGTGCGCGAGGGTTCATGCGCCGATTCTACGGCGCGGGCGGGGTAGAAGTCGGTTAAGGCGGGAGGACAAATTGTCCTCGGCGTTCGAGATCCGGGATCCGAAACAACACCCGCCCGCCACGCCTCCCGCCCGTAAGCCTCCCCCCTTTGAAAAAGGGGGGCAGGGGGGATTCGCTCTTGCTCGCCCGCCTTCAGTCCTCCAACCGCTGCGCCAAAAACTCCAACGGATGCAGCACTGCCGCCGCCGTGCCATTGCCCAAATGCAACCGGCAGCCGATGTTCGCGCTCAGCAACAGCTCCGCGCCGCTGCGCTCGAACTGCTCGATCAATGGCGCGCGGTACTCGGCCGCACGCGCCGGGTCGGCGAACATCTGCGTACCCGAGGCGCCGCAGCAACCGTAACCAGCGTCGAGCTCGATCACTTCCAGGCCTGGCACGCCGGCCAGCAGGCGCCGCAGCGCCGGCACCGACTTGACCACGTTGCGTTGAGTGCAGGGCAGGTGCAGGGCGACCCGCTGCGAGCCAGGGCGCCAGCGCAGCGCAGCCGCGCGTTCGGCCAGGAACGCCGCGGCGTCGAGGACGCGGCCGCCGTCGCTCAGGCTGCGCGCCAGCGCGTCCTGGCAGCCGCTGGACAGGCTCAGCACGGTCGCGTGGCCGACGAACGCGCGCCGGTTGGCCGCGCCCAGCCGCTGCGCGGCCTCGGTGTTGCCAGCGTGCTCGTGCAGGGCGCCGCAACAGCCCTGGCCGGCCACCGGGTCCAGTTCGACACCCACCGCGGCGCACAGACGTGCCAGCGCGGCTCGAACGGGATTCTCGTAGGCTTGTGCGACGCAGCCGACGAACAAGCCCACCCGGCTGGTCGTGGGCGCCGAGGCGGGTGCGGGCAGCGCAACCGGGGCCGGCGGCCGCGGCAGCCAGCGCAGCGATCGCGGCAGCCAGCCGTAGGCGCGCCGGTACGCGCCCAGCAGCGCGCCGAGCCGGCGTGGCCGCGCCGCCAGGCCCTCGATCAGGCGCTGGCGCCAGGCCGCCGGGCGGCGCTGACGCTGGCGTTCGCGCGCGCCGACCAGCAAGCGGCCATACTCCACCCCCGCCGGGCACACCGCCTCGCAGCTGCGGCAGCCCAGACAATGGTCCAGATGGGTATCGGCGGCCGCGGTCGGGGCGATGGTGTCCAGGGCCCAGGCCCGAGTCAGGGCGATGCGGCCGCGCGGCGACTCGGTTTCCAGGGTTTCGCGGCCGTAGGTGGGGCAGGCCGGCAGGCACAGCC
Organism: Pseudomonas sp. CGJS7; assembly: GCF_036961695.1. Classification (NCBI taxonomy): domain Bacteria; kingdom Pseudomonadati; phylum Pseudomonadota; class Gammaproteobacteria; order Pseudomonadales; family Pseudomonadaceae; genus Pseudomonas; species Pseudomonas sp. CGJS7. The sequence goes on from NZ_JBAMDI010000063.1 coordinate 23,886, forward strand.
CGCATTGGACGCAGCGGTCGGCCAGGGCCACCAGCGGGTCCGGGGCACGCGGGGCCGGAGCCGGCGGGGCTGGGGGCGGCGGGCTCGGGGCGGGCATGGCGCGGATGCTAGCGCAGGTCCGCCCGACTTGCGGCGGGGCCGGCGGGCCGCTATCATTCCGCCTCTTTCGTTCCACCATCACAACGCGCGGCAAAGTTCCGCCCCGGGTTTCCGCATGGGAACCGGCCGGAATCAGCCCGACCATCTGCACCCATAAAAGAGTTTTCATGAAGACTTTCACCGCTAAAAACGAGACCGTCCAGCGCGACTGGTACATCGTCGACGCGTCGGGCAAGACGCTCGGCCGTTTGTGCACCGAACTCGCGCGCCGTCTGCGCGGCAAGCACAAGCCCGTCTACACCCCCCACGTCGATACCGGCGATTACCTGGTGGTAATCAACGCCGAAAAGATCGCAGTCACCGGCAACAAGCTGCAGGACAAGATGTACTACCGGTTCACCGGTTACGTCGGCAACCTGAAGAGCGAGACGCTGGGCCAGGCGCTTGAGCGCCACCCCGAACGCGTCATCGAGATCGGTGTGAAGGGCATGCTGCCGAAGAATCCGCTCGGCCGCGCCATGTACCGCAAGCTCAAGGTCTACAAGGGCTCCGAGCATCCGCACGCCGCGCAGCAGCCGCAGCCCCTGGACATCTAAGGTACGAACATGGCTATCCAACAGAATTACGGCACCGGCCGCCGCAAGTCCTCCACCGCTCGCGTGTACCTGCGCAAGGGCGAGGGCAAGATCACCATCAACCAGCGTTCGATCGAAGACTTCTTCGGCCGCGAGACCGCGCGCATGATCGTGCGCCAGCCGCTCGAGCTGACCCAGTCGACCGATAAGTTCGACGTCAATGTCACCGTCGCCGGCGGCGGCATCACCGGCCAGGCCGGTGCGATCCGTCTGGGCATCGCCCGTGCGCTGGTCGAGTACGACGAAACCCTGAAGTCCGAGCTGCGCAAGGCCGGCTTCATGACCCGCGACGCCCGCGAAGTCGAGCGTAAGAAGGTCGGTCTGCACAAAGCACGTCGCGCTACCCAGTTCTCGAAGCGCTAATCTTCGATCGCTGTCGGTTTCGCGGTTGCGGATTTTTGCAGCCGCGAAATTTTGCGCTAGTATTAGTTACATAGCCCCGTCGCCAAGCGGTAAGGCACCTGACTCTGACTCAGGCATTCGGTGGTTCGAATCCATCCGGGGCTGCCACATCCAAGTCGGCTTATGCTTTCAACGGCATGCAGTCGCAACAAGAAACCCGCCTTCTGGCGGGTTTTTTGTTTTTGCGATTGCGTTGAGCGGGCATTTAGTTCGAAGTAGTCGCGGATTCGCGGTCGCGGCTCGCGCCGCTCCTACAGGGGCTTCGGATCGATCTGGGCTACCTGTAGGAGCGGCGCGAGCCGCGACCGCAAATCCGCAGCCACGACGGACTCATCCACCGTCCAACGGCCGTACCAGCGCGATCTCATCGCGCAGCGGTATGCCATGCCGCCCGATCAACGGAATCGACGGATCGGCCGCGCGTTCCAGATCGATCGCTCCCGCCGTCAGGCGATACAGGCGAAAGCCACGGCGCTGATAAAAACGCAGCGCATCGAGGTTGTCGTTGGTGGTGCGGGTCAGCAGCCGCGACAAGCCGAGCGCGCGGGCGCGTTGCGCGGCGCACTCGATCAGCGCGCTGCCCAGGCCGTTGCCGGGCGGCAACGCGTCCAGGGTCACGATCTCCGATTGCTCGGCGTCGTCGAGCAAGGTCGCCAAGCCCGCGATGTCGCTGTCGGCCGGGACGCGGTCTGATTCGCTGACGCCAGCGGCATAAGCGATGAATCCCGGCAGCGCGGCCGCATCGATCATGCGTCCGTCGAGGGCGATCGCGGTGGTGTTCCAGCGGCGCAACAGAAACCGGCCGATGGCGTCGCGATCGCTGGGCTGGATGGGGCGGGGCATGGGCATGGCGACGACGCTGGGCAGGGGCCTCCACTGTAGAGCCCGCGACGCGCGCGGCGTAGCGCGCGATCCGGCGTTTGCGGTGGCGGCGCGCCGCGATTCGCATGCGCGAACCGTGCCGGCCGTCGCGTCCGCGACCGGCCGCCGCGCGCATTCTGGCGCCAGCGCGGCGCGGGCTCGGCTACCATCCGCGCGCCAAAGGGGATTACAGCGTCGGGGGACGCGCATGGGCGAGGATCTGACGCGTTTGCTGCACGACTGGCGGGAAGGCGATGTCGCCTCGCGCGATCGCCTGTTCGCCCAGGTCTACGACACCTTGCGCGAGATGGCCGCGGCCCGGCTCGGCGCGCGTCGCGGCGATCGCACCTTGCAGGCGACCTCGCTGGTGCACGAGGCCTTGATCCGGCTGATCGGCAGCGACGTCGATTGGCAGGACCGCGCGCATTTCTACGCCCTGGCCTCGCTGAAGATGCGCTCGGTGCTGGTCGATCAAGCGCGTGCGCGCGCCGCCGACAAGCGCGGCGCCCATCCGGTGATGCTGACCCTGTCGCAAGCCGATCTGCAGGGCGGACAGACCGTGGGCTTCGATGTGTTGGCCTTGCACGACGCGCTGCAACGTTTGTCCGAACGCGACCCGCGCGCGGCGCGCGCGGTCGAGATGGCGTATTTCGGCGGCATGGAGCAGCGCGAGATCGCCTGTGTGCTGGAGGTGTCCACGCCCACGGTCGAGCGCGATCTGCGTTTCGCCCGCGCCTGGTTGAGCCAGCAGCTGAGTTGAATCCACGCCCCAGTTGAGCCCGCGTCCGCCGCGCAGGAGAAGACATGCAGACCCAGCGTTGGCAGGAACTGCGCCGTTTGTTCGATGCGGTCTGCGATCTGCCGGCGTCGCGCTGGCGCGATGAGTTGCGCGCGCTCAGCGACGACGATGCGCTGATCGAGGAAGCGCTGCAATTGCTGGGCGCGCAGACCGAGGACTTCGGCCAGGTCGCGCGGCCGTTGGGCGAGTTGATCGCGCAGCGCCCGGACAGCGAACTGCAGCCCGGCGACCGCCTCGGCGATTGGCTGCTGGGCGAGCGCCTGGCCAGCGGCGGCATGGGCACGGTGTTCACCGCCGAACGCGCCGACGGCCTGTTCCGGCAACAGGTGGCGATCAAACTGTTGCGCAGCAACGGGCTGAATCAACAGGCGTTCGCCGAACGGCTGGCGGCGGAGCGGCAGTTGCTGGCCGAGTTGCAGCATCCCAACATCGCCCGGCTTTACGACGGCGGCACCACCCCGAGCGGGCAGCCGTATCTGGTGATGGAGTACGTGCCGGGCCGGCCGCTGGACGAATACTGCGAACTACGCTCGCCCGATCTGCACCGGCGTCTGTATCTGTTCCAGCGCATTTGCGCCGCGGTGCAGAGCGCGCATCAACGGCTGATCGTGCATTGCGACCTCAAGCCCGGCAACGTGCTGGTGCTCGACGACGGCGAACCGATGCTGCTGGATTTCGGCATCGCCCAGGTGCTGGACCGGCAACAGGGCGACGGCGAGCGCGGCAACGCCTTCTGCACGCCGGCTTATGCCAGTCCGGAACTGCTCGGCGGCGCGCGCGTCAGCGTGGTCAGCGACGTATTCGCCCTCGGCGTGCTGCTGACCGAATTGCTGGCCTGCCGCGCGCTCGGCCGCGGCCTGGCCGAACGCGACACGCCGGTGCCGTTGCCCAGCGTGCTGGCCGGGCCGGAATGCGGATGGCGGCGGCAATTGCGCGGCGACCTCGACGCGATCGCCGCGCGCGCTTGCGACCTGGATCCGCGCAAACGCTATTCCTCGGTCGAAGCGCTGTCGCAGGACATCGGCCGGCATCTGGCCTGGCGCACGGTGAGCGCGCGCCCGCAAACCTGGAGTTACCGATTCGGCCGCTACCTGCGCCGGCATTGGCGCGAGGCCGCGGCGACCGCGACGGTGCTGTTGCTGGCCGGCGGCTTCGTCTGGCGGGTCACCGCCGAGCGCGCGCGCGCCGAACGCGAGGCGGCGGTCGCCGAGCAGGTCAGCGAATTCCTGGTGTCGGCGTTCGATGCGGCCGACCCGCGCATGCGCGGTGCGCGCGCGAGCGAGGACATCAGCGCGCGCCAGGTGCTCGACGCGTCGGCGGCGAAGATCGGCCAGGGCTTGAACGATACCCCGGCGATCCGCGCGCGTCTGCGCGCGGTGCTGGGCCGCGCCTATCGCAACCTGGGCCAGCCGCAGCGCGCCGAAGCGCTGCTGGCGCAGGCCGCGCGCGAATTTCTCGATCCGGCGGTGGCGCGCCCGGACCAGGCCGCGCAGGCCTTGGCCGAGCTGTCGCTTTCGCTCAGCGATCGGCAATACGGCGCGCAGGCGGTGGCGGCGGCGCGGCAGGCCTTGGCCTTGCGTCAGGACGGCGGCGATCCACGCGCCTTGGCCGATGCTTACGACACCCTGGGTCTGGCCCAGGTCGCCGACAGCCATTACGCGGACGCCGAAGTCTCGTTCCGCAGTTCGCAGGATCTGCGTCGCAAGCACGCGATGAGCCAGTCGCCGCAACAGCGCGCGCAGATGCTGGGCAACCTGGGTCAGTTGTACCGCCGTCGCGGCGAACTCAAGCGCGCCGAGGCGGCGTATCGCGAGGCCCTGGATCTGGCCCGGCGCAATGGCGCGCACACGGTCGCCGCGCAGGTGCATCAGTTCTATCTGGCCAAGGTCCTGTACGGCCAGGGGCGGGTGGAGGAAACGCGCCGGGAATTGGTCGACAACCTGGCGTTGGCGCGCGATCTGTACGGCGAGCAGAGCGACATGGTCGCCAATATTCATGTCGACATCGCCGACGCGGCGCAGGATCTGGGCGACTACCGTCAGGCCGGCGAACATTACCGGGTGGCGCTGGCGATCATGAGCAAAGTCGCTGGCGCGCGCAGCCTGGATTACGCGCGCGTGCTCAACAACTACGCGCTGCTGGTCGATGAGCGCGGCGATCTGATCCAAGCCGAATCGTTGTTGCGCGAAGCCCTGTCGATTCGGCGCGCGCATTTGGACACTGAAGAACGCCGGGTCTTGCGGGTGGAAAGCAGTTTGGGCCGGATGCTCGCTCGCGCTGGGCGCGGCGAGGAAGCGCGGCCGCTGATCGAGCGGGCGCTGACTGTTTGGCGGCAGCGCTACGGCGACGACCGCGCTGGCGTGTTGCGCGCGGCGCTGGCGCGGATCGAATGGTTGCTCAGCGTCGAACGCTTGGACGAAGCGGCCGCGGACCTGCAGGCGCTGGATGTCGGTCGCGGCGAGTACAACGCGTTTGTGCTCGCGCGCATTCCCGCGTTGCGGGCGGAACTGGCGCAGCGCCGCGGCGATTGGCCGCGCGCGCGCAGCGGCTGGGCCGAGGTGGTCGCGGCCAGCGCGCGCGCCAATGGCGCGCAGCAGATCATGACCGCCAAGGCGCGGGTGCCTTACGCGGAGGTGTTGCTGGCCGAGGGGGATACGGCCGCGGCGGTCGAGCAAACGCGGCTGGCGGCGGCGGTGTTGCGGCGCGAGTTGCATCGCGATTCGGAATTGCTGCGGCGATTGGATGCGTTGGAGTCGGGTAAGGCGCGGGTGGCGGTGCGCTGAGTCGCTGGCGGTTTTGCTCGTCATCCCCGCGAAGGCGGGGGCCATGGGCTTATCGCGAGATGGCGCCGAAGTCACTGGATTCCCGCGTTCGCGGGAATGGCGGTAGGAAAGTACGTGACTACTGCTTTTGCTCGTCATCCCCGCGAAGGCGGGGATCCAGGGCTTTATCGCGACATGGCTCTGAAGTCTCTGGATTCCCGCCTTCGCGGGAATGACGAGCCAAGGCGAAGGGCTCTTGTGCAAGAGCCAACGCAACCGCAATCGCGGTCGTAGTCGAAACCACAACCACAACCACAACCACAACGAAAAACGCCGCCCTCGCGGGCGGCGTTTTAGTTCGTGCGTTTGCCAGAATTACTCGATCGCCTGCACATCGACCAAGCGCAACCCCTTGATCGCATACTTCTCGGACGACTGGAACAAGCTCTGCCAGCTCTTAACCGCTTCCAGCGCATGGCCGCCGGACCCGGCGCGGTACACGCCGACGTAATTCCGCACACCCGCTTCCACGTAAGTATCGACGTCGATCAAACGATAACCGTCGTCCGACAATTCATCCCACTTGGCGGTGAACCCGCTCCACGAGGTCGAACGCCACAACGCGGTGGCATCGGTGCCGGCGCGGTACACGCCGACGTACTGGCGCTGGCCGTTGCCGATGTCGAAGCTCTCCATGTCGATCAGGCGCAGGCCCAGGTCCTTGGCGATCTCGCGCTGATTGGCGAAGGCCGAGAACCCGGTGTGGCTCCACAGGCCGGCGTTGCCGGTGCCGGGACGGAACACGCCGACGTAGTGGCGGGTGCTGCCGCTGAGGTAAGTGGTCAGGTCGACCAGACGCTGGCCGTCGTCGCTGAGTTCCTTCCACACCGCGGTGAAGTTGTCCCAGCTGTCGGCGTTGTACAACGCGCCGGCGCCGGTGCCGCGCTTGTACACGCCGACGAAGTGGCGGTCGCCGTTTTCGACGTAGGTGTCGATGTTCTCCAGGCGGAAACCATCGGCGACCAACTCGGCGCGCTTCTGGGTGAAGCTGGTCCAGCTGGGCTTGTTGACCCGCACTTCGATCTCATTGCTCGCGCGCCACACGCCGATGAAGGTCTTCTCGTCCTTCTCGGCCACGTCGAACGGATACGCCGCGCTGCTTGGATAAATCATGCTGTAAGGATGCGGCGCGGAGTGGTTGCTGAGCTGGGTCCAGTCGGTCGGGTCCATGTTGTTGGCGCTGGCCATGGCATGGGCTTCGGTGCGGGTGATGCTCTGGATCTGCGCGAAGGTCATCGGCCGCGGACGCACCGAGTTGCCTTCGCACGAGCCCGGCGAGGTTTCCTGGCTGACGTGCACATGCACGTGCGGGCCGCTGGATTGGCCGGTGTAGCCGACCTTGCCCAGGTACTGGCCCTGGGTGATGGTCGCGCCCGGGACCAGCAGTTCGGCCGGGATCGAGCCGGGCTGCATGTGCGCGTACAGCGCGACTTCGTTGCCGCTCTTGATCTTGAGGAAGTTGCCGCCGGCCGAATACTGGCCGGTGCTCGGCGCGATCGGCTCGGGTTCGATTTCCTTCGACACGCGCGGATAGTTCTTCCACTCCGGCAGGTCGTTGAGCGCTTCGCAGACGATGCCGTCGGCCATCGCGTACAGCGGCAGGCCGTAGGCGCGCTGGCCCTCGGGCTTGGTCGAATCGGCGCCGGGGCGCTTGGAATCCCAGGAATCGCCGTCCCAACCGGTCACGCTGGTGTCCAGGCCGAAGGCCTGGCTGCCGCCGACGTGGTTGCTCGAGGTCTGCCAGGCTTCGTTCGGACGCAGGTCGCTGGCGCGGCCGGGGTAGCGCAGCGGGCCGTTGTCGTTGGTGCTGGTCGACAGCGGCAGGTTCTTGATCACCGGGTTGCGATAGCCCTGCAGATACACCGCCACCTTGACCGTGGTCGGGTAAGGCGCGCTGATGATGATCGGGAACGAGGACGGCACCTTGGGCGCGTCCGGATCGGGATTGTCGTAGTCGCAATTGCAGTTCTGGAACGCGATCTGGGTGCCCGGGGCGATCTCGGCCGGGGTCAGGTAGTTGGAGGCGAGCTGATCGAGGATTTCGACCTTGGTGACCTTCAGCGGCACGGTGTCGTTGTTGCGCAGCGCCATCCGCAGCGAGACGCGGCCTTGCTTGGCGCCGCCGACCTGGGCCGGGCCGATCGCTTCGAACACGACCTTGCCGTCCTTGATCGGATTGACCACGTCGATGCTCAGGGCCTGAGCATTGGCGCCGCCGGCGACGCACAAAGCCAGCGCGGCCGGCAGGGCGCGCAGAAGGAAAGAAGAGGACTGGGTTTTCATGGTGGACTCCATAGGCATGATTGGAAAATCACGCGGTCGCAGAGGGACGGGCCCTCAACTCGGTCGGGGTCGGGTGAGTTCCGACGCCTCCGTGGCTGGGTCTGTCCCGGCGAACCCGGGCGTGACCACGCCGCGCTTAATCCAACAAACCGGGGAAGGGCGGCCGGACCCATCAACGAATTTTGATTTTTTTTTCGGGCCGGCCCGGAAGGCGGCAAAATGGCCGTCCCAGCGGGCGTCCAGCGAGGCCGCCCGCGGCCGGAAACGCAGCCGGGACGGGGCTTCAGCCTGAATTGGCCGGGGCCGCGCCCACCGGCCGCCGCCCCGGCTCCGATATCTCCGCCCACGCCGCTGCCAACGCGGCCGTGAGTGGTTACAATTGAAACCATCGCGCCGCGGCGCCCCCAGCACTCACCCATCGAGGCCCGGATGAAACTTGGATCCCTGAAGGAAGGCGGCCGCGACGGCACGCTGATCGTCGTCTCGCGCGACCTGACCCGTGCCGTGCGCGCCACCGGCATCGCCGAGACCCTGCAGCGCGCGCTGGAGGATTGGTCCAACACCGCGCCGCGCTTGAACGCGCTGTCGGACGATCTCAACGAAGGCAAGGCCGACGGCGCCTTCGACGTCGACTTCGCCGCGCTGGCCGCGCCGCTGCCGCGCGCTTACGAATTCGTCGACGGCAGCGCCTACCTGCCGCACGTCGAGCGGGTGCGCCGCGCCCGCGGCGCCGAGGTGCCGGAAAGCTTCTACACCGACCCGCTGATGTATCAGGCGGTCAGCGCCGGCTTCTACGGCCCGCGCGATCCGGTGCGGGTGGTCAGCGAGGACTACGGCATCGACCTGGAGGCCGAGGTGGTGATCGTGACCGACGACGTGCCGATGGCGGCGACGCCCGAGGACGCGGCCGCGCACATCCAGCTGATCGGCCTGGTCAACGACGTTTCGCTGCGCAATCTGATTCCCAACGAACTGGCCAAGGGCTTCGGCTTCCTCCAGTCCAAGCCGCGCTCGGCCCTGAGCCCGGTGTTCGTCACCCCCGATGAGCTCGGCCCGGCCTGGATCGACAGCAAGGTCCACCGCCCGTTGCTGACCCACATCAACGGCGAGTGGTTCGGCGCGCCGGAAGCGGGCATCGACATGCAGTTCAACTTCGCCCAATTGGTCGCCCATGCGGCCAAGACCCGGCCGCTGTCGGCGGGCACCATCGTCGGCTCGGGCACCGTCGCCAACGAAGACACTTCGCTGGGCGCGTCGTGCTTCGCCGAGAAGCGCACGGTGGAAACGCTGGAGCTGGGCAAGCCGCAAACCCCGTTCATGAAGTTCGGCGACACCGTGCGCATCGAGATGCTCGATGCCGCCGGCGCGAGCATCTTCGGCGCGATCGAACAGCGCATGGAGCGTCCGGCGAACTGATCCTCGCCGCGCGCGTCGCGGCCTCGGGCGAATTCCGCCTGACGGCCGCTGGCGCGGGACGAATGGCCATGCGCGCCGCCGTCACCCCGGCTATGGTGCGCTGCCACGGGATACATGCGTGGAAACGCGGATTCAGTCGCATCGCGGGCGGCGCGTTCGACCCCGTTGCGGCCGATTCCTCGTTACTCTCCACTCGTTCCTACGCCAAGGTGTTCCGGTGAGCGATCAATTGCGTCTGTATTCCTATTGGCGTTCCAGCGCGTCCTACCGGGTGCGCATCGGCCTCAACCTCAAGGGCCTGGACTACGAAATCGTCCCGGTGCACCTGGTCCGAAACGGCGGCGAACAGCACGATCCGGCCTACCGCGCGCTCAATCCGCTCGGGCTGGTGCCGGTGCTGCAGCACGGTCAGCGCACCCTGAGCCAGTCGATCGCGATCCTGGAATACCTCGACGAAACCTGGCCGCGGCCGAACCTGCTGCCGGTCACCGCGCGCGACCGCCATCGCGTGCGCGCGATCGCCCAGACCGTCGCCTGCGAAATCCATCCGCTCAACAATCTGCGCGTGCTGCAGTACCTGGACGGTACCTGGAACGTGCCCCAGCCCGAGCGCGACGGTTGGGTCAAGCACTGGATCGTCGAAGGCTTCACCGCGGTCGAGGCGATGCTGGCCGACGATCCGTCCACCGGCACCTACTGCGAAGGCGATATTCCCGGCCTGGCCGATTGCTGCCTGATCCCGCAGCTGTACAACGCACGCCGCTTCGGCGTGCCGCTGGAAGCGTTCCCGACCATCCTGCGGATCGAAGAAGCGTGTCTGGCCTTGCCCGAATTCGACAAGGCGCGGCCGGAGAATCAGCCGGACCGCCCGCCCGGGTAGTTGGGGCGAGAAGCGAGCGCAGAGAAGTGAGGAGTGAGTAAAAGCGTTACGCGATGACCGAAGGCCGCGTGCTTGCTTTTGCTCACTCCTCACTCCTCCACACTCACTCCTAGCTTCAATGCGCCGCAGTCGCGTCGTACATGTCCGCATACGGATCGTGCTCGCCGGTGCCGCCCTCGGACAAGCGGAACTTCAGCGCCAGGCCGTCGCGCGAGTCGGCCGCCTTGAGCGCCTCCTCCATCTCGATCCGGCCTTCCTTGTACAGGCGGAACAGGCACTGGTCGAACGACTCCATGCCGTCTTCCAGCGATTCTTCCATCGCCTGCTTGATCTCGTGGACCTGGCCGCGGCGCATCAGATCGCGCACGTGCGGGGTGTTGATGAGGATTTCCGCGGCCGGCAGCCGGCGCCCGTCGACGCCGATCACCAGGCGCTGGGAAATCACCGCCTTGAGGTTCAGCGCCAGATTCATCAGCACGTTCTTGTGCGCGGCCTCGGGGAAGAAGTTGAGGATGCGCTCCAGGGTCTGGTCGGCGTTGTTGGAGTGCAGCGTGGCCAGGCACAGGTGGCCGGTTTCGGCGAAGGCGATCGCCGCTTCCATGGTGGTCGCGTCGAGGATTTCGCCGATCAGGATCACGTCGGGCGCTTCGCGCATCGCGTTCTTGAGCGCGTTGTGGAAGGCGTGGGTGTCCAGGCCGACCTCGCGCTGGTTGACGATCGACTTCTTGTGCTTGTGCAGGTACTCGATCGGATCTTCGATGGTGAGGATGTGGCCGGCGGTGTTGCTGTTGCGGTGATCGATCATCGAGGCCAGCGTGGTCGACTTGCCCGAGCCGGTGGAGCCGACGATCAGCACCAGGCCGCGCGGGGCCATGATGATGTTCTTGAGCACCTGCGGCAGCTGCAGTTCTTCGATGCTGGGGATGATGCTGCGGATGGCGCGGATCACCATGCCGACTTCGCCGCGCTGCTTGAACACGTTGATGCGGAAGCGGCCGGCGTCGGGCAGGGCCAGCGCCATGTTCAGCTCGAGGTCACGCTCGAACAGCGGCACCTGGCCCTCGTCCATCAGCGAATAGGCGATCTTTTTGACCATGCCCGGAGGCAGGCCGGTGTTGCCGAGCGGGTACAGACGGCCTTCGACCTTGATGTACACCGGCGCGCCGGTCGTCAAGAACATGTCCGACGCGTTCTTTTCCGTCATCAGCTTCAGGAAATAGCCGATGTCCATGCATTCATACCCCTTGTTGACGGCGCGCGCCGTTGCAAGCACGCTGCCGGCTTGACCACAATGTCCGTGCGTCATCCCTTCCGCACAGCGCTCCCCTAATGCCCACAAGCTTCGCACAAATTCGTTTGCCGCTGCTGGCCGCAGTTCTCGCTTCCGGGCTGGCCGGCTGCGCCTCCACGCCTCCGCCGACCGGCGAGCTGTCCTCCGCCCAGCAGGCGGTCATGCGCGCCGACGACGCCGACGCCGACCAATACGCGCCGCAGGACCTGGGCGCGGCGCGGCGCGCGCTCAGCGCCGCCCAGAGCGCGCTGTCGCAGGGCAAGGACGAGGACGCTCGGCGTTTGGCGCTCACTGCCGCGGCCGAGGCCGATCTGGCCTATGCGCGCAGCAAAGAGGCGCTGACCAATGCCGAACTCAATCAGCGCCGGGCGGAAATCGCCGAGTTGCGCCGCCGCCTGTCCAACGGAGGTGGCCAATGAGCGCGCGCCTGTTTTCGCTGCGTCTGGCCGCCGCCGGCGCATTGTCGCTGGTCTGCCTGAGCGCGCTGGCCGCGCCGGCGGACGATCCGGACGTCGCCCGTCTGGTCCAGCGCGTCAACGCCATCGAGGCCAGCCCCGAGGCGGCCCAGTACGGCAATTACGAACGCTTGAAAGCGCGCCAGGCCATCGATGGGGTGCGCAACGCGCGCAGCCGCGACCGCGCCTGGGCGCTGCAGATCGCCGATCGCCGGGTCGAGACCGCCGAAATTGTGACGCGCAGCCAACTTGCGCAACGCGAAGTCGACCGTCTGGACCGTGAGCGCAGCGATTTGCTGGTCGAAGCCAGCCGCCGCGACGCCGACCGCGCGCGCGCCGAGGCCGAGCGCCTGCGGGTGCAGGCGCAGATCCAGGCCGAAGAGGCCGAGCGTCTGCGCTTGGCGGCCGAGCAGGAAACCCAGGCGCGGCAGCAGGCCGAGGGCTTGCTCGACAACGTCGCCGGCCAGCAGGCCGCCAAGCTGCGCGCCGCGCGCGAACGCGATGCCGAACTGGCGCGCAAGGAAGCCGAATTGATGGGCCTGACCGGCGAAACCCCGAAGCCGGCGCCCAAGCCCAAGCCGAAAAAGAAGTGATCCCACCGCGCCGGGCCGCAGTCCCGGCCGATGCAACGAGCCGGCTGGTCCGGCTCGTTTCGTTTTCGCGGGTTGGCCGGGGGCCAAACCGTCATTCCGGCAAAGGCCCGCGTCTCCCCCAGACCGTCATTCCGGCGAAAGCCGGAATCCATTTTGACTTTGCTCCGGCCCGCGGCAATCGCCGCCGCCCGGCACGCAGCCGCGACTTCGAAGCAGTCATCCGCACCCCCGCCCCAAGCATCGATCCGGCGATCGGCGAAGCCCGTTTTCCCGCGCTCAGCCGACGAACGGCCAGCCGCTGCAAAGCCTCATTGCAATGGGCGAGCGCAGATCCGCCCAGGCGACAAAACCCCTTCATTGAATTCAATTAAATCAATAATTTGTGCCGAATCTGGCAGCCCGCCGCGCAATCATGGCCGCCACCTGAAAACGCTTGCGCAGCGGCCTTGCCGGATCGGGAACACAAGAGTAGGGTCAGTTATCCGGGCGCTTCACAAACGCTCGGCGAAGAGCCAGGCCGATGACGCAAACGCCCCTTCCGCAGGACCCCGCCGCCGCACACAAAGGTGCGGTCGGGTTGCGTGAAGCCGGCGCCGCGCCGCGCTTGACCCACCATCTCACGCTCCCCCGCAACGCCCTGGTCCCGCGACCGGGGCGTTTGCATTCGTGCTGAAGGAGGCTTTCATGTTCGAAGAACGACCGCAGCCTGAAATCGACGCGCTCATCAAGAGCAACCCGGAGTTCAAGCAGCTTTATCAGCGCCATAAGGATCTGGACAAAAAGGTCATGGATGCCGAGCTCGGCGTATTGCCGATCGACGACACCACCCTGGGACAGATGAAGCGCGAAAAGCTGGCTGCGAAAGATCGCCTGACCCAGCTCTACGATCAGCAACACTGAAGCAGGCAGCGCCCACGCCAACGCCATCGATGCACCCAGCCCGCGCCGCCGGCAGGCGACGGTGGGCCCGGGCGGAACCGGCGCGATGCCGGTTCCGCCGGCCGGAACCGCTACGGTTCGCGGCCACGACAGGCAACACGGAATTTCGCTAGCCCGGCCGCGACAATGCCGGGCGCGAAGGAGCCGGACCCGCCCGCGGTCCGGATCCACGATCAGCGCGGGCGGCGGCTGCCATCCTCGTCGGCCGCCGCCGCCCGCGGCTACCACCTCCCGATCCGTCCGCCGCGTGCTGCCGCGGTTCGCGTCAGGCCGCGCCGGGCGCCGCCGGCCACGGGCTCGCGGCTAGAATGGTCCGATTCGCCGCACGGTAGCGGCTAGCAGGAGCCGCATGGCCATTCACTCCTCCGTACTCGAACTCATCGGCAACACCCCGATCGTCAAGGCCCAGCGCCTGGACACCGGCGTATGCGAGCTCTACCTCAAACTCGAATCGCAGAACCCCGGCGGTTCGATCAAGGACCGCATCGGTCTGTCGATGATCGAGGCGGCCGAAAAGGCCGGCAGGATCAAGCCCGGCGACACCCTGGTGGAAGGCACTGCCGGCAACACCGGCATCGGCCTGGCCCTGGTCGCCCAGCAGAAGGGCTACAAGCTGCTGCTGGTGGTGCCCGACAAGATGAGCCGCGAGAAGATCTTCAACCTCAAGGCGATGGGCGCGCAGGTGGTGCTGACCCGTTCGGACGTGGCCAAGGGCCATCCGGATTACTACCAGGACCTGGCCGAGCGCATCGCCAAGCAAACGCCCGGCGCCTACTTCATCAACCAGTTCGGCAACCCCGACAACCCGGCCGCGCACGAGTTCGGCACCGGCCCGGAAATCCTCGAACAGATGGGCGGCCAGCTCGACGCGATCGTGTTCGGCTGCGGCAGCTCCGGCACCATGACCGGCCTGTCGCGCGCCTTCGCCAAGTTGTCGCCGGACACCGCCTTGATCCTGGCCGACCCGGTCGGCTCGATCCTGGAGGAATACATCAACCGCGGCACCTTGTCGGACAAGTCGGCCAGCTGGATGGTCGAAGGCATCGGCGAGGACTTCCTGCCGCCGATCTCCGACTTCACCCGGGTCAAGAAGGCCTACGCGATCAACGACAAGGAAAGCTTCCTCACCGCACGCGAGCTGCTGGAAAAAGAGGGCATTCTCGGCGGCTCCTCGACCGGCACCCTGCTGGCCGCGGCGCTGAAGTACTGCCGCGAACAGACCGAGCCGAAGAAGGTGCTGGTGTTCGTCTGCGACACCGGCAACAAGTACTTGTCGAAGATGTACAACGACTACTGGATGCTCGACAACGGCTTCATCCAGCGCGAGCAGCACGGCGATCTGCGCGACCTGATCCTGCGTCCGTACTCGCGGCGCGACACCGTGGTGGTGGGGCCGAACGATCTGCTGGTCACCGCCTATCAGCGCATGAAGCTGTACGACGTGTCCCAGCTGCCGGTGATGGACGGCGAACACATCGTCGGCATCGTCGACGAAAGCGACGTCCTGCTGCACGTGTACGGCGACGAATCGCGCTTCCGCGATCCGGTCTCGACCGCGATGGTCAGCAAGCTCGACAAGATCCCGGTGTCGGACCCGATCGAATCGCTGCTGCCGGTGTTCGACCGCGGCCATGTCGCCATCGTGGTCGACGGCGACAAGTTCCTCGGCCTGATCACCCGCATCGACTTGCTCAACTTCCTGCGCCGCCGGGTGCAGTAAGCCCGGCCGTCGCCGCGCCGGCGCGGGTCCGCCGCCGGCGCTCCGACCCGCGCGGCCCCGCCGCCCGATCATTCCCGGGCCCGCCGCGCGGGCCCCGATAGCTTCGCGACAGCCTGAACGACGGGTTCAGCCCGCCAGGCGCGGCACGCCGCAGACCCAGGCGGGCAGGGGCTCGCGGGCGGTCTGCCCATGTGCCGAAATGCCGCCCGGCGGAGCCTGGCACTCACAGGCGCGATGTTAGAATTCGCGGTTGCGCCAACGCCCGAATAACTCGGTCGATCCCTCAGCGGACGGAACGATTTCAATGAGCCAACAACAGCCGCAAGGCGGAGCCCCCAAGCTCGGCCTGGGTACCCTCGCCATTCACGCCGGTCAGTCGCCCGACCCCAGCACCGGCGCGGTCATGCCGCCGATCTACGCGACCTCGACCTACGCCCAGAGCAGCCCCGGCCAGCATCAGGGCTTCGAGTACTCGCGCAGCCACAACCCGACCCGCTTCGCTTACGAGCGCTGCATCGCCGGCCTGGAAGGCGGCACCCACGGTTACGCCTTCGCCTCCGGCCTGGCCGCCACCTCGACCATCCTGGAGATGCTCGACGCCGGCAGCCACGTGATCGCGATGGACGACGTCTACGGCGGCACCTACCGCCTGTTCGAGCGGGTGCGTCGGCGCAGCGCCGGCCTGGACTTCAGCTGGGTCGACCTCAGCGACGCGGCCGCGTTCGAAGCCGCGATCCGGCCCGAGACCAAGCTGGTTTGGATCGAGACCCCGACCAACCCGCTGCTCAAGCTGGTCGACATCGCCGCCATCGCCGCGATCGCGCGCAAGCGCGGCCTGATCGTGGTGGTCGACAACACCTTCTCCTCGCCGATCCTGCAACGCCCGCTGGAACTGGGCGCGCACATCGTCATGCACTCGGCGACCAAGTACCTCAACGGCCACTCCGACATCGTCGGCGGCATCGCCGTGGTCGGCGATGAGCCCGAACTGGCCGAAAAGCTGACCTTCCTGCAGAACGCGGTCGGCGGCATCCAGGGCCCGTTCGACAGCTTCCTGGCCCTGCGCGGCCTGAAGACCCTGCACCTGCGGATGAAGGCGCACTGCGAAAACGCGCAGGCGCTGGCGGAGTGGTTGGAAACCCATCCCGCGGTCGAGAAAGTGATCTACCCCGGCCTGAAATCGCACCCGCAGCACGATCTGGCCAAGCGCCAGATGCACGGCTTCGGCGGCATGGTCAGCATCTACGTCAAGGGCGGCATGGACGGCGCGCGCCGGATGATGGAGCGCTGCGAACTGTTCACCATCGCCGAATCGCTCGGCGGCGTGGAAAGTCTGGTCAATCACCCGGCGGTGATGACTCATGCTTCGATCCCGCCGGATCGGCGCGCTCAGTTGGGCATTACCGACAATCTGGTGCGTCTGAGCGTGGGCATCGAGGATTTGGCGGATTTGCGCGCTGAGTTGGCGCGGGCGTTGGAGGATGGCGCGAAATGACGGAGGTGGTCGAAGTTTCGCAGCGCACGCGCGCCTGGCTCGACGTCAAGAACGGCATCGCCGGTTATCGCGTGTGGATGGCGCTGGCTCAGTACGAAATCCGTCAGCGCTATCGTCGTTCGATACTGGGTCCGTTCTGGATCACCATCACCATGATGGTGCTGATTCTCGGCATGGGGCCGTTGTACGGGTCGCTATTCGGCCTGAGCCTGGATGAGTTCATCCCGTTTCTCGCCATGGGGGTGATTTCCTGGGGTTTGATCTCCAGTCTCATCCTGGAAGGCTGCTCGACATTCATCAACGCCGAGAACCTTGTCCGTTCGGTGAAGCTGCCTTTCACCGTGCACGTAATGCGCGTGCTGTACCGAAACCTGATCGTGTTCGCCCACAATCTGGTCGCGTTCATCCCCTTCATGCTGTATCTGGGTATCGAACCGCACTGGCGATGGTTCGCGATCTTTCCGGGCGTCGCGTTGGTGGTGATGGCCGCGTTTCCGATGATCTTCTTGCTCGGCACCTTGTGCACGCGTTTTCGCGACCTTCAGCAGATCATCGCCAGCATCGTGCAGCTGGCTTTCTTCCTTACGCCGATTTTCTGGAAGCCCGAGCTGCTCAAGGGCCGCATCTACTTCGCCGAATACAACCCGTTCCATTTGTTGCTCGAGGTCATTCGTGGGCCGATCGTCGACGATCTGCCCTCGGCCGCTACCTATGGGAAGGTGGTCGCGATGATCGTTCTGCTCAATATTCTCGCCGTCCCGGTGTATGTGCGGTACCGCCGGCGCTTGGCTTTCTGGGTTTGATTCATGGCTAGAATTCTTCTTAAAGATTGCTCTCTTCATCTGCCGATCTACGGCACCATCAATCGTTCCTTGAAGGGAGCGATGCTGGCTTCGGCCACCGGCGGCCGAGTGGCGACGGAAAGTCGCGACATCGTCGTGATCGAGGCGTTGAAGAACGTGAATCTCGATATCCGCCCTGGCGATCGCGTCGGCGTGATGGGGCATAACGGGGCAGGCAAGACCTCGCTGTTGCGCCTTCTGGCGGGCATCTACGAACCGACCTCCGGCGGCGTTCTGGTCGAAGGCAAGGTGTCCAGCTTGCTCGATGTCACCCTGGGCATGGACTTCGAGGCCACCGGTTACGAGAACATCCTGCTGCGCGGCCTGATGCAAGGGCTGGAGGTCGAAGAGATAAAGCGGCTGACGCCGAGCATCGTCGAGTTCTCCGGTCTGGGCGAGTTCCTCAACGTGCCGGTGCGCACGTACTCCAGCGGCATGGTGCTTCGCCTGGCTTTTTCGATCATCACCAGCGTGCCCGCCGAAATTTTGCTGATGGACGAATGGCTGAGCGTGGGCGATGCGGATTTCGTCCATCGCGCCGAAGAACGTCTCAAGGGGCTGGTTCGAGAGGCGAGCATTCTGGTTCTCGCCTCCCACAGCCGCGAGGTGGTTCAGCATTTATGCAACGTCCATATCAGCATGGAGCATGGTGAAGTGGTTTCGATGGAACGTGTGCCGAATCAGGCCGAGGGTTGAGTAATGAGCGATCGCAAGGAAAATGCGGAGTACTGGCGCGCGCGGTCGGGGAAGCTCTACCAAGACCAGCAGATCGGGCGGGCGCAGGAGGGTTCTCGCAGCTATGCGCAGCAAGAAGAGTGGCTGAAGCGTCATTTCGCCGCCGCGTCCGCCGATCGGGGACGTCCGATCCGGGTGCTGGACTTCGGCTGCGGTTTCGGGCGCTTGGCTCGAATCCTCGCGCCGCAGCCTGCGGTGATCTACCACGGCTACGATTTTTCCGAGCCGATGGTCGAACCCCTCTATCAGGATCCGCCTGAGTCGCTGGCGCCGGTGCGCGAGAGGGTGCGGGTTGCGTCGTCCTTGTCCGAGGCTTTCGCAGAAGAGCGTTTCGACAGCATCTTCACCATTTCCGTGCTGATCCACAATCAGACGGAGGATGCGCGCAAGTTGGTTGGCCTGATGATGGAGCGTCTGGCTCCCGATGGGGAATTGGTGCTCATCGAGAATTCGCTTTCCGCGCTGTCGATGAAGGAAAACAACTGGCATGCCGGTTGCTGGTTGCACAATTTCGCCGAAGACATCGCTCCGGAGCACGACATCGACGTGTATTCCGATGCGATCGACAATCACTGCGTTTATGTGATCCGCCGTGCGCGCCAGGCGCGCGCGCTTCGTTTGTCGATGGGCGGGGCCGCGCTCGAGCCGGTCGATCTGGAGCGTCTGAACATCCTTGGGCTACGGCGCCTGAAGGTCGGTGTTCGAGGATTGGAAGGCGAACTGGCGAGCAGCGCGAACATCGCAGGGCAGTTGCACGACCACTACGAGGCCCATGTTTACGCGGATAAGCGCGCCGATGAGTCGATCAGGCGCGCCGAGGCGTCGGACAAACGCGCCGATGAATCGGAAAACCGCATCGCCGAGCTCACTTCCCATTTGCAGGAAGCCCGGCAAGCCACGCAAGCGGCCGTGTCCGAACGCGATGACGCCATCTCTCAAATCCATCAGTCCGCGGCGCTGTTTACCCGTCGCGAGGGTTTGCGCAAGCAGATCTTCGAGCACGCCGCTCTGAGCGCGCAGGCGCCCGAGGCGACGGAGCCGGAAGGTTCGAAAGAAGCGCTTCCTGCCGACTTTTTCCTCTACAACGCCCCTCAAGACGTAGCGACCGCTCACTCGGACCCGCGCTTTCGGACGGCGGCGCACGTCTTTCACATGGACTGGAAAGGCATCCGCGCTGCGGCGGGATCGTTGCCGGGTACGAAGATAGCGATTCGATCGGATCGTTCGCCCTCCGCCGCCGAGGTCGAGTCCATGCTCGACGCCTTGCGTTCGGCCGGGATCGAAAAAGTCGTGCTGCACGGGATGTCCGATGCGATGGCTGTCGTCCACAACGCGATCAGCCGAGCGGGTTTGCCGACGTATCTGGTTTGGCACGGAACCACGGCGCAGTGGGTGTGGAAGGATGAGCGCCGCTTCGCGCTCATGTCCTTGCGCCTGGCGCGAGAAGGCAGGGTCACGCGCTTCAGCGCGATCCGGCGCGGGCTGGAGGAGGTCGCCGGCCCCAATTACTTCATGCCGCAACTGCTGAATCCTGTTCCGCGCTTGCCTGTATCGCAGCTGCGCCGATCGGACGAAGCCCGGTCGCTTACGGCGCTGGTGCCTTCGTGGAACGATCTGCGTAAGAACCTGGCCAGCAATGTGCTGGCGCTGGAGAACGAGCCGCGCATCCGCAAGACCTTGGTTTTTTCCAAGGAATTCGTGCTTCCGTCCTGGTTGGGCAAGAAGGTTTCGTGGGTTCGTTATCCTGGCGTCGAAGGGCTCGCGAGCATGCTGTTCGGCTGCGACCTGGTGATGAACGTGACTACCATCGACTGCCATCCGATGGTCGATTTGGAGGCGATCGCCGCGGGCATACCCAGCATTCGTGGGCCGTTGTTCCTGGATGCGCTTGAGGATCATCCGTACTTCGCGATGTCGTGCGTCGACAATCCGCTCAGCGTCTCCGACATCAGGCGCTGCGTCGGCAAGGTTTTGGATGTGCCGGGCGAGGAAATGAGGGCGATGATCTCGGACTATGCAGAGAAGCTGACCCGACTTTCCTTGGATCGCTACGCCGAGTTCATTGGCAATTGAGGGGCACTGTGCGCGTATTCGTTACCAACGAGCTTCATCCGTTCACCGCCGGCGGCATCGGCCGGGTCGTGGCCAATATTCTCGAAGTTTCCAGCCCAGAAGAGCGTAAGCGAACGCTGATCCTTTTCCAGGGGCAGGGTTTGACCGCAGAGCGCTTCGCGCTGGTCTATCCGGACGTGCATTTCATGTCCTTCGATGAGGCCGACTACCGCGTCAATCATGAAGACGGTCAGCACTATCCGCCCAAGTGGGCCTTCACCAATACCGAATGGCATTGGCGCTCCGTCTCCGCGCTGCAAGCCTTGCTGGTTGCGGAGCGCAAGCATGGGCGGCTGGGTTACGTTGAGTTCACCGATTGGGGTGGGATGGCGTTTGCGGCGACCCAGCACAAGTTGCTGGGCTTGGGGCTCGGCGAGACCCAGATCGCGGTGCGCTTGCACTCTACCGATGCGGTTATTTCCGACCACGAAAGCAGACCCACGGGTTCTTGCAACCTCAGTTTGTTCGACATCGAGCGAAAGGCCTTGGCGGATGCCGACATCGTGGTCGGGCAATTGCCCGCCATCGCCGAGGCCACGCGGAAGTTCTATTCGTTCGACGAAAGCGACTGGGCGCCCCGTTTGCGGATACACGCTCCGCCGGTGTTGCTGGATCAGCGCCAACCGGTCACGAGTTCGAGCGCTCTGACCCTGGATTCGCCGATCGTCTTTTCCTCGAAGCTGCAGCACATCAAGCGTCCGGATGTCTTCATCAGGGGCTGCGCCGGATTCTTGCGGCGCATGCCCTCCTACCGCGGCCGGATACTGCTGATCGCGCACGCCATGGACGATGCCTATGCGGAGCGAGTCAAGAAACTGATTCCGAAGGATCTGGCAGGCCGTTTCAGCTTCCAGGCGGCGGCGTCGCAGCAGGAGCGCGCGACGGTCATCGGCCAGTCGGTATGCGTCTTCCCCAACGCGTGGGAGTCGTTCTGTCTTGCCGCCTACGAGGCGAGCTTGCTCGGCGCGACTTGCGTGCTGAACGAGTCGGCGGTCGCGTTTTCGGCCGATTCGCCTTGGGTGGCCGGTGAGAACTGCCGCAAGTTCGATGGCACCCCGCCGGGTCTGTGCGACGCGCTGGAGGCGCTGTTTTCCGGTCTGGCGAATCAGGACCGGGGTGTCGAGGTGGTCAAATGCCCTGCCGACGAAGCGCCCTGGCCAAGTGCGGCAGCTGTCGGCGAGCAAGCCCCGGTCGCGGAACGTTTGCCCAAGGTCAGCGTGATAGTTCCGCACTACAACCTTGGGCAGTATGTGCTCAAGACCATCGACAGCGCATTGGCTTCGAGTTACCCGAACCTCGAGATCATTCTTGTCGACGATGCTTCGACCGACGATTGGTCTCGCCAGATCATCGAACGACTCGAACAGTCGACCAGCGTCGACTTCAAGGTCGTTCGCAACGACACCAATCGCGGTCTGGCGGGAACCCGGAACCTGGCCTTGCAGCACGCGACGGGTGAGTACGTTCTTCCGTTGGACGCCGACGATCTCATCCACAGCGATTTCATCCGTCTGGCCGTGCGCGCCTTGGAGCGCAACCCTCAATTCGGTTTCGTCGTCCCGCAGACGGGCTTCTTCAACGATGCTTCGGAGTCGGAAGTCGACAGCGGCAGCTTGCTCGACTACGCGCTCTTCCATGGCGAAGCCCGATACGCGGGAGGGACCGAGAATCGTTACTCCACGGCAACCATGCTCGCTCGTACCGATTTGCTGAGAAAGTTCGGCTACCGAGCCGACCTGGATTCGTTCGAGGATTGGGATCTGTATCAGCGGATGGTGGGGCGAGGCGTGCGCTGTCTGGTGACGAATGCGGTTTACTTTCATTACCGCCGTCGCGCCGATTCGATGATCCACAGTGCGGATGCGCAAGATCGTCGTTCCTTTCACCGGCACGATTTGCTTCGGGGTAAACGCATGGCCGATATGGGCGACATGCCTTTGCTCGTGCTTGGGCGCCAAGTAAGCGTCTTGAGCCAAACCAGCGGAGCGGCGTTGACCGCGGAGCTGGAAGCCTATCGAACCAGCGAAACGGTGATCGTCGCGTTGATGGCGGCGCGCTTCTTGCAGCGGCGCGCGCCCTGGTTGGTAGCCCTGGCCAGAAAGGCCGCGCGTCCCACATGGCGTTTGCTGCGTCGCGGGAGAGGTCATTGATGAGCGGGTTTCTCTCCAAGGCGGTACTTTGGACCCTCGGTTGCGCGCTGGCGGTCAGCGTGATCGCCTATCTGTCCGGGTACGGCCAGGTCACCCTGCCGGTGATGGTCGTGCTGGCGGCGTTGTCCATCGCGATAGGCGCGGTGCTGAATCGCGCGTTGGGGCCGGCCTTGCAACTGCGCCTGGGATCCAAGCTGGGCATTCCGCTGTTGTTGCTCTCGCTGGTGGCCGGCATCTTGATCCACAGGCAATTGCCGCTGCGCTCGGACGTGTTTCCTCGCGCGTATGTGTTGAGCATCGGCAATACCGGCGAGCGTGGCGCTTCCGCCAAGGGAAATGAGATTTGGGCGAAGGTGGTCGGAAGCGACGGAAAGCCGACCAGACCGATCGTGCCCATCCCCGATGGCTGGGTATTGAAGGACGACGGCACCGTTTCCTCCACCGCCGGCGGCGGCGACGCGATCAGTTGGCGGGTGCCGCTGGAGCGCGGAAAGGTTCTGGTAATGACCCGGCACGAATGGTCCGGCATCGCCCAAGTCGATTGGCTCGGCAATAAGCAACGCATCGACCTGTTCAGCGCGGGAGAACCTTCCAGCGAGCGCATCGCGCTAAGCGGACGTCCGGCGCCTACCCAGTTCGATCATGTCGTGAGCATCGTGGTTGCGGCGGGAGCGAGCTTGACGATTTCTTTGTTGCTCTTCTTGCTCGTGCTGCAGTTCTGCGTCCCGGCAAGGGCCGAGCGCGGGTAGTCCGCGGATCGCTGAAACGTCTGTCGCGGCGTCCGCCCGGCGCGGGCTGCAAGTCATTGGAGGCAAGCGATGGACATTTTCATATTTTGCCCTCAGCGCGCTAGTGGCGACGCGGACGACGAAAGGCAACTGAAGGCGATCCTCGCCGCTCGCGCGGCGGCGGGGTTGGAGTCGCTGGTTCTCATCGCGTCCGGCGCATCGTCGGGCGTTCCCGAATGGTTGTCGGCGTTGTCGGGCGTGCGGATCGAGCACCTGCCGCCGAAGAATTTCGATTCTTCGACGGGGCGCGGTCGTCTTCCGGATCAGGGCCAGGTCAGCTGGGGCGACAAACTCTGGTCGTCCCGGCTGATCATGCAGTGGCTGGTGCGGTATCAGCGCGATGTCGGCCCCATTGGCTATGTCGAGTTTCCGGCTGCTGGAGGCTTGGCTTTCGCGAGTTTGCAGGAGCGCCTTTTCCGTGGCGCCTTCGAAACTGTCGAGTTCGCGCTGAGGCTGAGCGGCATCAGCGGAGTCCAGGCCGCGCGGCAAGGGGTTCCGGTCTCCGTTCAAGATCTGCTTCTCGCCGATCTGGAGCGCAAATGCGCCGCGGACTGCGATCTGCTGCTGGCGGATAATCACTGCGTCGGCGAGTACTTCCGGAGCTACTGGGGCTTTCGAGGCGACGACTGGGCGCCCCGCTTCCGGGGCCGCGCATTGGATTTGTCGTCCAAGCCGCTGACTGCCACAACCGACGAGCGCGCGGGTTGCGTTGTCGGCGCCGTTTCCAGCGAGCGGTCGGCCCGATTGTTTCTGCGCGGTTGCGTCGGTCTGCTTCGGACGCGTCGCCAATGGAAGGGGCGGGTCGTCCTCGCGTCCAACGCCTATTTCGCTGCGGCGATGAAGGTAGTTCCGGCGGACTTGCGTCCCCGATTCACTGTCGTCGAAGTCGGCGAGAACAGTCTCGATGCCGACAGCGGTGGACCGGGAGATATCCGTCTGTTTGTCGACGATTGGGCGCCGGACTCGATCGCGGTGGATCAGGCCTTGCTCGGTGGGGCCGTTTGCGTGCTCAATCGGGCCAATCCCGCCTATGCTGGCGATTCGTCTCAGACGATGCGCGGCGATTGCCTTTATTTCGATGGGAGCCTGGAAGCGCTGGTGAGCGCGCTGGCGAGCGCCGTCGATGGGGCTCCGGTGGCGGTTTCGCAGCCGCATTCGCCCACCCAAGTATCGGCCGCGATCGAGGCGACGGCGCAGCGCCCGCCCGCAGCGGCGAAAGGGCCGTCGCGAGTCTCCATCATCGTCCCTCATTTCAATCTCGGCGCGTATCTGCAGCAAACGCTCGCGAACGCGTTGGCGTCGACGCATGAAGATCTCGAAGTGGTGGTGGTCGATGATGCGTCGACCGATTCGCGTTCTCTCGAAGCGATCCGGCTTGCCCGCGCTCTGGACCCCAGGGTTCGAGTGATCGAGTTGGAATACAACCGGGGACTGGCCGGCGCCCGTAACGTCGGCGTCAGCCAAGCGACGGGCGAGTACGTGTTGCCGCTGGACGCGGACGACTTGATTCATCCGGAATTCGTCGCCGTGGCGAGCAGGGCGTTGGATCGGAGGCCGGCCTTCGACTTTGTCGTGCCGCAAGCCGCGTACTTCTCCGGTGCGGGCCTGGAAGCCTTCGACGATGTTCCGATCGATGGATGCCTGGCACTGGTAGGCGAGGCGCGACAGGCTGGATTGTTCGCGAACCTGTTTTCCACCGCTACGTGTTTTTCGCGGCGTGGAATGCTGCAGTCTCTGCGCTACCGGGAGGACTTACAGGCGTATGAAGACTGGGATCTGTATCGCCGCGCGGTGGCGGCCGGGCATAGATTCATCGTCGGCAACGAAATCATGTTTCTTTACCGTCATCGGGCGGATTCGATGATCCATAGTCCGGATATGCGCGCCCGGCACGCTCGTCTGATGAGCGAGCTGACGGCAAAAGATTCTTTTGCCGCCAATGGCATGCCTGTTCCCGCGCAAACCCTGCACGTGGTCGCTGGCGCGACGGTGCCGGGAGCCCAAGGCGAACTCATGTCGGACTATTCGGTGATGCTCGAGGAGCTACGCAGCTACCGCGAAAGCCCGGCGGTAAAAGCGGCTCTTGCCATGAGCCGCTATGCGTCCAAGTACTTGCCGGGGGCCAAGCGGCTGCTCCGTGGGATCAGAGGGCGCGGTTGAATCAAAAACCGCGCTCTTGTTCCTGGCTGTCTGCTGGCCGATCTTGACGCCCGGATCCGAACTTGAGCGGTTTGAGTCCGGGATGCAGCGGCCGCTTGGGCATATTGCCGATGTCGAAGTTGAGGAACGCCAGCAGAAACTGCAAGCCGCTGACGACGGCCACGGTCGCGATCATCACCGTGCCCAGCGGTGCGCCTTCTCCGCTATGTCCCGATTGCCACCAGTGGTAACCGCCGAAGGTCAAGCCAAAGCCGAGCAGGCTGATCGCCGCCAGCAATTCGAACGAAGCGATCGGCAAATCGCGCAGGAAATAGTTGTAAACCAGGCGTTTGCCCAGGTTGCGTACATGCTTGGCGGCAAACTCGCCCAATACCTGGCCGATTTTCAGATTGCTGACCTCATCGCCGTAGCGCGCGTCCATCGGGACGTCGACTACGACCGCGCGCATGACGTTCAACCGGAACAGCACGTCGGTTTCGAAGAAGTACCGGTGGCTGATCAATTGCGTCGGCAATCTCGCCGCCACCGAGGCGCTGATCGCGGTGTAGCCGTTGGTGGGATCGAACAGATCCCAATAACCGCTGGAGGCCTTGGCCATGAAACTCAAGCCGAGATTGCCGATCCGCCTCAGCGGCGGCATCTGCCGAATATGGGTCAGATCCCAGAATCGATTGCCCTTGGTGTAATCCGCTTCGCCGCGCAGGATCGGAGCTACGAACAACGGCAGCAGGCTCGCGTCCATTTGCCCGTCGCCGTCGATCTTCACGATCACTTCGGCGCCATCGGTAGCGGCGCGTTTGTAGCCGGTCATGACCGCGCCGCCCACGCCCTGATTTTGTTCGTGCCGCAGGACCGTCACTCGATCGTCGACGATGCGTTCGGCGATGAAGTCGCCGCTGCCTTCGGGACAGCAATCGTCCACGCAGTAGATGCGGTCGACCTCGGGCCCGATGCTGGCGACTACCGCCTCGATATGGCGGGTGACCTTGTAGCAGGGAATCACCACGGCGATTTTCCCGGCAGAGACGGCGCTGTTCGCGGCAAGGCTCATCGATACACCCATTTTTTCAAGATTACGAAACCGGCCACGGCGAGCAGGCCATCCATCACCGGCTTGGCGATCCACGCGAACTCGAGGGTTTTCGCGCTGGCGAGCGCCGTCACCAACCCGGTGCTGATCAGCGAGGTGGCGATCCAAGAGACGATGAAACGAAACAGCGCCTTGCGGCTGAGCGCGCTGTCGCCGTCCGCTTGAGCGAAGGTGTAGCGCCCGTTGAGCCAATAGCCCAGGCAGGCGCCGCTGATTCGGCCGATCAGGTTGCCCACAGGCACCGATACGCCCATGAAGGTCAGCAGCACGAACATCAGCGAGTCGAACAGGATCTGCGCTCCGCCGACCAGGCCGAACGTCATGATCTGCTTCCACAGCGGATGGCCGCCGCCGACGCCAATTGTGCTTTTTGAGCTCATGAACGCGCGGTCCGCGCCTGCGTGGCGGATTCGGGTTTGCGCGCCAGAGCCAGCAACGGCGCGGTGGCGAGGGCGACGACATACACCGGCAACTGATAGCGCGCGTCCTGGGCGATGATGGCGATCACCATCACCGACGAATGCGCTGCCGCCAGCGAGGGGATCAGCAGCATGCGCACGTCGCGACTGCGCGCCCAGGCGACCAAGGTGAGGAAGCACAGCAGATACAAGAACCCGGCGGGACGCCACATGTCGGTCAGATCGGGGTCGATCAGAACTGAGCCCACCCGCTGAGCCAGGTCGGGCGCAAACGAGTCCTCTTGCGGTTCGCCCGGCTTGGAAACGATCCAGCGCACTTTGTTCTGCGGCTTATTGAGGGCCGTTACGTACAGATACAGCGGGCGGGATCCCGACAACCGCCAGAGCATGCCGGTGGAGCAAATCGTGTGATCGACTTCGATATCGGGCCGTGCCAGCGCCAAGTCTTTCCAGATTCCCAGCAAGCGCGAACTTTGCGGCGTCGCTTTGGCCCAACTGAACGAGTCGTTGAATATCGTGGGGTTGATGGATGAGCAGTTGTAGCGCCAGTCGTCTCCGCCGCTATTGATGTCCTTCAACAACGCTGCGTCGCTTGGGTCGGCCGGGAGGTGGCCATGAGCGAGATGCGCGGCGATGTGATGCGAATACAGGACGAAAGCCGCGTTGACGCGTTTGGCGTGAACCATGTCGGCGACCGGGCCCTTGAGCAGCATCAGCGCGGCTACGGCCAACACGCCGGCGGCGGCCAGTTGCTTCCACGCCCGCGGCCGCGCAATGGCCATCAACCCCAGCGTGGCTATAGCGACCGGCGGTCCGTTGTGGCGCAAGGCCATGCACGAGAACATCAATACGGCCAAGGCGACGATCGAGCGTTTGCGTTTGATGTCCGGCACGCCCAGGAAGACCGCGCCCACCAGGAAGGCGGACAGGCCCACGACCGCGGCCGTATACGGTACGTCCTTCCACAACGTGACCGAGGTGATCGCGGTCATCGGATAAACGGCCAGCAGCACGCTCGCTGCCCATGCGGCCCAGACCGGCGCAGCCGTTGCCCGACGCACCACTGCGATGAGCCAGCCCGCGGCGCCGGCGAACAGCAGCAATTGAGTCAAGGCGACCGCGGCTACGCTGTCCCACACGGCGCGGACGGCGACAAAGAAAAAGCTGTGGAGCAACGGGTGCCCGTCGTGAAATTCGCCCCGAGTCGCTTGTCCCCACTGGTCCATAGAGTCGGAGCTCATGAGCCCCGGGTAGAACAGCGCCAACAGGGCCAGACCCGTCAGAAGCGTCGGAACCGCGTAGCCCAGCGACTCCAGCGCGATGCGCCTGGCGCCGACCGGCGCGACGGGCTGGCGCGCAGACGGCAGCGCGTACAGCCCCAGAAACACCAGCAACACCACGAAGGCCAGGACCAGCGTTTCGCAGATCCAAATCCAGGTCTGCAGGCCATCGCGGCTGGGTTGGTCGAGTGTCCAGTCATTGACTTGGGCTTGGGCCGCGCCGAAGGCGATGGCGTAGCCATCGGACTTGGGCGAGTACAAATCGATGACTCGGCTTTTGCCTTGCATCGAGATTCTGGCCTTTCCCGACCAGGGGTGAGAGACGAAAATCAGTCTGCCGCTGGTGCCGAACTCGCCCTTCAAGCTGAGCTTGGCCGGTTGCGACTCGGGCCTGGACACCAGGAACTCTTCGCCGTGACGCTCCCACTTTCCGTCATGGGCGAAGATTTCGGGCGATACCGATTGCCCATCGACCTCCAGGCGCACCCACACTTCCGAGGCCGCCGCTGCCGGCGATTTTTGTCCAAGCGCCTCGACCTCGATCGAAACGCTTTTACCGGGCTCGGGCTCTAACGGCAGGGCTAAGGTGAGAATGGCCGCCAGCCCTAGCGCGCCTACCGCGATCGCGGCAGCGATGCGTCGCGGCAGCCCAGCCAACGATCGAACCGCCCAGCGCGCGGGTAGAAACAGAGTCAATGCGATGAATACGGCCAACGCCACCACATACATCGCCGCTTTTGCAGGCGCGAGCGTGTTCAGATCTATCTCGAAGTACAGGCTTTGCGTCGCCAGCAAGGAGACGCAGGCCGCCAACAGCCAGCCAAAGCGCGATGAGCCTTGCTCGATGGGGCGAGGACTGGGAGTGGGCACGAAGCGTCCTTTCGGTAGATGCCGATGCAACAATGATGAGTGGATGATCCGAGGGAGTTGCCGTTGCCGTCAGCGCAGCCCGCGCTGCCAGCGCCAAGCGTCCTCGCAGATACGCTCCAGCCCATGCTCCGCGTGCCACGACAGCGCCCGATGCGACAGGGTCGGATCGGCATAGCACTCGGCGACGTCGCCCGGGCGGCGTTCGACGAACGCATAGGGGATCGGCAGGCCTGCGGCGGTCTGGAACGCGTGGACGATCTCGAGCACGGAGTAGCCGCGGCCGGTGCCCAGATTGACGGTCAACTCGCGCACGCCGCTGTCGTCCAGCGCCGCCAGAGCCGCGACGTGGGCCTTGGCCACATCGCAGACGTGGATGTAGTCGCGCACGCCGGTACCGTCGGGAGTGGGGTAGTCGTTGCCGAATATCCGTACCTGCGGACGCAGGCCGGCCGCGACCTGAGCCACGAACGGGACCAGATTATTGGGCACGCCCAGCGGCAGTTCGCCGATTTCGCCGGAGGGGTGGGCCCCGGCCGGATTGAAGTAGCGCAGGATCGCCGCTTGAAAATCCGGCTGGGCCGTGACTACATCGCGGATCACGTTTTCCATCATGAGCTTGGTACGGCCGTACGGGTTGACGGCGTCCAGCGGCGCATCTTCGGTGATCGGGCAGCGCTCGGGGACTCCGTAGACCGTGGCGGAGGAGCTGAAAACGAGCTGGTTGCAGCCGGCGTTGCTCATCGCCTGCAGCAGGTTGAGCGTGCCGGTGAGGTTGTTCTCGTAATAGGCCAA
The DNA here is from genome assembly GCF_036961695.1 of Pseudomonas sp. CGJS7. Taxonomy (NCBI): domain Bacteria; kingdom Pseudomonadati; phylum Pseudomonadota; class Gammaproteobacteria; order Pseudomonadales; family Pseudomonadaceae; genus Pseudomonas; species Pseudomonas sp. CGJS7. Next base: position 53,814 of record NZ_JBAMDI010000063.1, read on the forward strand.
CGGCTGTTGGACGCTCTCGCCGACCGACTTCAGCGCGGCGAAGTGAATCACGCTGTCGGGGCGATAACTCGATACACAGGCGCTGATCGCGTTGGCGTCGCGCAAGTCCAGATGCTTGAACGGAATGCGGTTGCCGCACACTTTGGCGATCCGATCGAGGATCCAGTGCTCGCTGTTGGAAAAGTTGTCGATCAGCAGGATTTCATATCCGGCCGCGGCCAACTCCACGACGGTATGGGAGCCGATAAAGCCGGCGCCACCGGTGACCAGTATTTTCTTGCTCACGATACGGCTGTCTGATTGACTGAGGAAAGAGGATAGCCGCCCCCCCTGGGCGTCCAACCCCTCATTATCGCGGTTTTGGCGGGGGGATGGATGAAAGCCTCCTCACGCCGGCCGTCGAAATAGCCCCTCTCCAGGGCGAACGGCCTGAAATCCGGGGCCGGGGTGTCGCGCGGCCCGCCAGAGGCGGCCTCAGGCGGGGCCGGCCGGCCTGCTGGCCTGGGCTTGGGAGTCGTCGAAAGCGCCCGGTCGTCATTCGGCGAATCGCGGTTATCGCGGCAGTTGTTTCGTCGCGAGGCCGGTGCTTCCGCCGCTCTGTATTACTTCGACACCCGATCGCTGGCCGCCGTGGCCGGCCGCGCCGGATTGCGGGTCGGCGCCAGCCGCAGGCTGCCGACTTTGCTGGCTCGCGGCCTATACTCCCGAATCATGTGTTCCGGCGACGTGTCCAAGGCCAAGGCGATGGCGCTGACCGCGGCGATCCTGCCTCTGGTGCCCACGCTGCGCGCGTTGCCGTCGGACATCACCGTGTGGTTGCTGTCGCCCGACGCCGAGGCTTGAGCGGCGTCGGCGTCAATGAAAGGGAGTCGAGCTTGGAAATCCGTCCGGTAAGTTCCGATGCCAAGGCATTGGCGGGGTACGAACAGCTGTTTCGCGCCTGTTTTCCGGGCGCGACGCATTTGAATGCGCAGTACCTGGAGTGGCTGTATGCGCGCAATCCCGCCGGCGCGGTGATCGGTTGCGATGCCTGGGAAGGCGACAGGCTGGCCGCGCATTACGTCTGTGTGCCGGTGCAAGCCTTCGTCGACGGACGCTCGGTACGGGTGATGCTGTCGCTCAATACCGCGACGCATCCGGATTTCCAAGGCAAGGGCTTGTTCACTCGCCTGGCCGACGCGACCTACCAGGCCGGCGCGGACGCGGGAGTGGCGGCGGTGTACGGCGTGGCCAACGCCAACTCGACTCCGGGATTCCTGCGCAAGTTGGGATTCACGCTGGTGCGTCCGCTCGACGCGCGCATCGGTTTCGGCCGGATCGAACGCGCGCCGGCGACGCCGGCGACCGGTTTCCGTCGCGATTGGTCGCAAGCGACCTTGGCCTGGCGGATCGCCAACCCGCAACGCGGTTATCGGTTGGTGCGCGCCGGCAACGGGATGCTCGGGGCCGAAGCGGTCACCGACAAGCCCGGTTTGCGCGCCTGGGATGAGCTGGCGGCGGTCGAGGGCATGCCCGAGCCGGCCGCTTCGCCGGCCTGGGCGATGCATCTGCACCTGGGCCTGCGTCCCGGTGGAGATCGCCGCGAATCGGGCTGGTTCGATATTCCGCAGCGTTTTCGCCCCAGCCCGTTGAACATGATTTTCAGGCCGTTGGCTTCCGGCGTGGCGGTGCCTGCGGCGGATTCGGTGCGCTTGGGGCAGTTGGATTTCGATGCGTTCTGATTCTTCCGCCGCCGCGCCGCTGTTGGTGGTGTTCGCGCATCCCGACGATGAGTTCGCGGTGTTTCCGTGGCTGCGCCAGGCGCTCGCCAGCGGGCGCCGGGTCGAGGCGGTGTGGCTGACCGACGGCGGTTGGGGCGGGCAAGACACCGCGCGCCGGCGCGGCGAGAGCGTCGCGGTGCTGTCGGAGTTCGGCATGGATCCGGCGAACATGCATTTCTGCGGCGAGGAATGGAGCATTCCCGACGGCGGTTTGCATCTGCGCCTGGACGTGGTGGTGCCGCGCCTGATCGAACGCTTCGGCCAGGCGCTGGGAGGCGAGGTGTTGATGCCGGCCTGGGAAGGCGGCCATCACGATCACGATGCCAGCCATCTGGCCGCGTTGGCCGTGGCGCGCGCGCGCGGTGCGCGCATGTGGCAGTACTCGCTTTACCACGGGCAAGGCCTATCCGGGCCTTGGTTCAAGGTGCTTTCGCCATTGCCCGCCAACGGCGCCTTGGAAGTGTTGCCGACCGGGTTGGGCGCGCGTCTGGGCTGCGCGGCGTTGTGCCTGCGCTATCGGTCGCAGTGGAAAAGTTTCGTCGGCCTGTTGCCGTTCTATTTGTGGCGCATGCGTCGCGCCGATGCGTTCTGGCGTCAGCCGGTGGACCCGCGCCGTACCGCCGAGCGTCCGCATGAGGGCGCGATGTTGTACGAACGTCGCGGCGGCCCGCAGTGGGCCGATTTCGCCGCGGCGACGGCGGCGTACCGAGAGGTTTGAAGCGCGCGGTCGGAGCCGCTGGGCGCCGACCGCTTGAATTGCGATGAACCGGCTGGAAGCGGACGGATCGCGACGATCCGTCCGCCCGGATGGCTTACGCCAACGCCGCTTCCAGTTCCGGCAACAACTTGAACAAATCACCCACCAAGCCGATGTCCGCGATCTCGAAGATCGGCGCTTCGCCATCCTTGTTGATCGCCACGATCGTGCCCGCGTCCTTGATCCCGGTCAGGTGCTGGATCGCGCCGCTGATGCCGACGGCGACGTACAGCTCCGGAGCGATGATCTTGCCGGTCTGGCCGACCTGCAGTTCGTTGGGGACGTAGCCGGCGTCGACCGCGGCGCGCGAGGCGCCGACGGCGGCGCCGAGCTTGTCGGCGAAGTCGTAGATGATCTTGAAGTTCTCCGCCGAGCCGACGCCGCGGCCGCCGGAGACCACGCGCTTGGCGCTCTGCAGGTCGGGACGGTCGGACTTGCCCGCGGCCAGACCGACGAAGCGGGTGTGGCTGGGCAGCGCGGCGTCGACCGAGGCGGCCTCCACCGCGGCGCTGCCGCCCTTGGCCGCTTCCGGCCACGAGGCCGCGCGCACGGTCGCCACGACGGTGTGATCGGCCGGGGCTTCGACGGTGATGATGGCGTTGCCGGCGTAGATCGGGCGCTTGAAGGTGTGGCTGCCGTCCACGGCCATGACGTCGGAGACCTGGGCCACGTTCAACAGCGCGGCCACGCACGGCATCAGGTCCTTGCCGAAGGTGGTCGAGGGGCCGAACACGTGGCTGTAGCCCTTGGCCAGCGCGGCGATCTGCGGCGCCAGCACTTGCGCGATGGCGTTGGCGTTGGCGGCGTTGGCCACGGTCAGCACCTTGGCGACCCCGGCGATCTGCGCGGCCTGCGCGGCGACGGCGGCCGGGTCGGCGGCCAGCACCACGATGTCGATCGATTCGGGCTTGAGCGCCTGCGCGGCCGACACGCACTTGGCGGTGGACGCGTTGAGCTTGCCGTCGAGGTGTTCAGCAACAATCAGAACCTTGCTCATCACAGCAACCCCTTCTGCTTCAGTGCGGCGACCAGTTCGGCCGCGTCCTTGACCATCACGCCCTTGCTGCGCTTGGGCGGCGGCGCGTAATGGGTGGTCTTGAGCGTGTCGCCGGTGTCCACGCCGAGCTCGGCGAACTGGATCGTCTCCAGCGGCTTGCTCTTGGCCTTCATGATGTCGGGCAGCTTGATGAAGCGCGGCTCGTTCAGGCGCAGGTCGGTGGTGACCACCGCCGGCAGATCGACTTCCAGCGTTTCCAGGCCGGCGTCGACTTCACGGGTGACCGTGGCCTTGCCGTCTGCGACTTCCAGCTTGGAGGCGAAGGTCGCCTGCGGGCGGCCCCACAGGGTGGCCAGCATCTGGCCGGTTTGGCTGGCATCGTCGTCGATGGCTTGCTTGCCCAGGATGACGATGTCTGGCTGTTCTTTTTCGATCAGCTTGAGCAGCGCGCGCGCGGCGGTCAGCGGCTGGATCGGTTGGTCGCTGACGATGTGCACGGCGCGGTTGGCGCCCATGGCCAGGCCGTTGCGCAAGTGCGGCTGCGCGTCGGCGGGGGCGATGGTGGCGACCACGACTTCGGTGGCGATGCCCTTGTCGCGCAGGCGCAGCGCTTCTTCCAGGGCGATATCGTCGAACGGATTGGCCGACAGCTTGACGCCGTCGGTAACTACGCCGGAACCATCCGGCTTGACCTGAATGCGGACGTTGTAGTCCACCACGCGCTTGTAGCCGACGAGGATCTTCATCGTGCGGGATTTCCTTGTGGGGGTGTCCGGCCGGGAGCGGCCAAGAGCCGCCAATTCTAACGGAGACGGCCGGGCGGGGGCAGCGCGCGGGCGCACGCGGCCGGCGCGAGCGTTTGAAACGCCGGCGTTGCGGGATCGGGCGTAAACGCCGCGGGCGCGCGCTTCAGCGGCCTGCGGAAGGCTCCACGGTGAGGATCTGCGCGCCGGTCCAGGCCGCGCCCGGCTCCAGCCGCACCGGGCTGAGCACGTTGCCGGCTTCCACGCAGACGAAGTGGCGGTGCTCGCCGGCACCCAGATCGGCCAGGCCGGCGGCCAGTTCGGCACCCGGGTTCCACACCACGGTGTCGGCGAAGCCTTCGGCTTCCAGGCGCAGCAGCTGTTCGCCGTCGGTCAGCCGCAGCGGCTGGCGGGTGTCGGGGTAGATCCGGTCGACCTCGCCCTCGAAGCGCACCGGCGCGTCGCTGGGCGGGCAGTGCGCGTCGCCGCGGGTCGAATCGACATACGGACGGTCTTCCAGGCCGTGGACCAGGGTGCCGGCGATGTCGGCCACGCGCAGGTAGGTGTGCAGGGCGGCGGTGAACTCGATCGGGTTGGGATCGGTGTTGCGCACGCTCAGGGCGATCCGCAGCCGCTCGGCGGTCGGTTCGAGGTCCAGTTCAGCTTCGAAGCGGTAGGGCCAGTGGCGACGGGTTTCCTCGCGGTCGGTCAGGCGGAAGCTCAGCCGCGGCGAGGCCGCGTCGGCGGTGTCGAGCGCTTCCCAGGTCAGGGTGCGGGCGAAGCCGTGGCGCGGGCCGTCGCCGCGCGCGGAAAACTGCGGAAAGATCACCGGCACTCCGCCGCGGATCGCCTTGCCGGCGCCGAAACTGGCGCGCGGGCTTAGATACAGGCGTTCGCTGCCGCCGCAATGCCAGGACAGCAGGTGGGCGCCGAACGGCGCGGCATGCAGATGCCCGTCCTCGAATTCCAGGCGCAGCGAGGCGGGAAGGGCGGCGTGCGGGTCGGAGGCCATGTCCGTTCCTTGGGGGCTGGCGGAGGGCGCCGGTGGCGCCGGGTACAGCCTGCCGCAAGCTCGCGCGCTTGGCCACACGCCGACTCGGCCGCCGGTCACGTTCCATGAAGGCCCCGGCGCACGGGCCGGGCTATGCTGTCGCGTCTTATCGTTGCATGGAGGCGGGATGCTGCATCCTGTCGTATTGAGCGGCGGCAGCGGTTCGCGCTTGTGGCCGCTGTCGCGCGAGAACCAGCCCAAACAATTCCTGTCGCTGATCGGCGACCGTTCGTTGTTCCAGGAAACCGTGTTGCGCGCGCGCGCGCTGCCGCAGGCCGGCTTGCCGGTCACGGTGTGCGCCGAGGGCCACCGCTTCATGGTCGGCGAGCAGTTGCAGGGCATCGGCGTGGACAGCGGCGGCATCCTGCTGGAACCGATGGCGCGCAACACCGCGCCGGCGATCGCCCTGGCCGCCTGCCACCTGCTGGCCAGCGACCCCGAGGCGGTGATGCTGGTGCTGCCGGCCGATCATCTGATCGAGGACGAAAGCGCATTCCGCGAGGCGGTCGCGCGCGCCGCGCAGCGGGCCGCGGAAGGCTGGCTGGTCACCTTCGGCATTCAGCCGGACTACCCGGAAACCGGCTACGGCTACATCGCCCGCGGCGAGGCCTTGGACGAAGGCGTGTACCGGGTCGCCCGCTTCGTCGAGAAGCCGGCGCTGGCGACCGCCCAGGCCTATCTGGCCGAAGGCACTTATGCCTGGAATTCGGGCATGTTCCTGTTCCAGGCCGCGCGT
>NZ_JBAMDI010000064.1:0-58875 GCF_036961695.1 Pseudomonas sp. CGJS7
CGACGTTGTTGAATCCGCCCGCATAACGCCCGTCGCCGCGGTCGAAGGTCGGCGGATTGCCCAGCGCCTGCGCCAACGCGGTGTAGGCGGCCGGTACGTTGTCTTCCCACAGCGCGACCTGGCCGACGATGCAGACGTTCTGGCCGAACCCGGCCATCAGCGCGGTCACCGTCGGCACGTCGGCGACGGTGAACGCGTTGTCGTTGCCGTCGACCATCACCAGATGGATGCCGATCGCCTGCGCGCCGTTGGCGCTGGCGCCGATGATGCCGATGCACGAGGTGAAGGTGGTGAACTTCACCGTCGGCTGGATCTGGCCTTGCTGCACGGGCACGGCATTGGCCGAAGCCCATTGGCATTCGGCGATCGCCAGCGGGTTGTTGGTTTGAACGATGGTGTAGGGCATCGGAGCTCTCCTGTTCGCGGCGGCGACGGCCGCCCACGCCGGCGTTGTAACCGGCGCGGATCGGCGCGCAAATGCGGACCGGTTCCGCAGGCGCGGCCGCGGCTTCGTCGGTCGGGCCGCGCCGCCGGCGCGTTCACGTCGGCCGCAGCGCCGCGTTCTGGCCAACATGACTTCCGATCTTCGCTCGGCGCCGCGCGGCGATACCCGCGCCGCGCCTCCGTGCTTCGCCGGTTTGCCGCCGCCGGATTCCGACGATTTCCACGCCCTGTGCCGCTTCTGCGAAGACCATCGCGTGGCGGTGCTGGCCGGGCTGCCGTGGGTCGCGGCGGAAGTCGCCGGGCTCGGCGGTTTCGAAGCGATGCTGCGGCTGGTGCGCCAGCGCGGCGGTCGGCGGCTGTATCTGCCGCGCGGCCGCGGCGCCTGCTCGTTGCGGCTGGGGGTGAGCCTGGACGCGGCCAGCCACCGGCGCCTGCTCGACCGCGCCAGCGCCGCGGGCACCATCGAGATTCCCTCGGCCTGGGGCGTGTTCGTCGGCCTGCGCCGGGTCGCGATCCGCGCCGCGGTGCGCGCCGGCCGCGATCAGCGCGAGGTCGCGCAGGCGTTCGGGGTCACCGAGCGGCATTTGCGGCGGGAGGTCACGTTAACGATGCTCTGAGTTTCAACCCGCGCCAGCAGCCAAGCCGGGACTGGGACTCCCAATCCACCGCGCCACGCCGCCGCCCCTCCTCCAAGCCGCTTCCGACCCCAAAACTGAACACCCACCGCCCCGAACCCTCGGCCCCGCCCTCCGCATCGGCGACAATGGCGCCCCTCGCCGCCACTGCCCCGAGCCCATGTCCGCCGTCCTCAGCCCCAGCACCACCGGTATTTCCCTCACCCGCTACCTGATCGAAGAACAGCGCGCCGGGCGCATCAATCCCGATCTGCGCCTGCTGATCGAAGTGGTCGCCCGCGCCTGCAAGACCATCTCGATCGCGGTCGGCAAGGGCGCCCTGGGCGGCGTGCTCGGCGATGCCGGCACCCCTGGCTCTGCAAGCATGAACATCCAGGGCGAAGCGCAGAAGAAGCTCGACGTGCTCAGCAACGAGATCCTGCTGGAAGCCAACGCCTGGGGCGGCCATCTGGCCGGCCTGGCCTCGGAGGAGATGGACACCTCGCATCCGATCCCCGACGTCTACCCGCGCGGCAACTACCTGCTGCTGTTCGATCCCCTGGACGGCTCGAGCAACATCGACGTCAACATTTCCGTCGGCACCATCTTCTCGGTGCTGCGCGCGCCGGACGGGGTGACCCAGGCCGAAGACAAGGACTTCCTGCAGCCGGGCACCGAGCAGGTCTGCGCCGGTTACACCACCTACGGCCCCAGCACCATGCTGGTGCTGACCATCGGCAACGGCACCCACGCCTTCACCCTGGACCGCGAAGTCGGCAGCTTCGTGCTGACCACCCGCGACATGACCATTCCCGAAGACACCAAGGAATTCGCGGTCAACATGTCCAACCAGCGCCACTGGCAGCCGCCGATGCAGGCCTACGTGGCCGATCTGCTGGCCGGCAAGGAAGGACCGCGCGGCAAGGACTTCAACATGCGCTGGGTCGCCTCGATGGTCGCCGACGTGCACCGCATCCTCACCCGCGGCGGCATCTTCAGCTACCCGCTCGACGCCAAGTGCGCCGCGCAAGGCGGCAAGCTGCGGCTGATGTACGAAGCCAACCCGATGAGCTTCCTGGTCGAACAGGCCGGCGGCGCGGCCAGCACCGGCCGCCAGCGCATGCTGGAAGTGCAGCCCACCGGCCTGCACATGCGCGTACCGGTGTTCCTGGGCAGCAAGGCCGAAGTGGAAACCGCGGTGCGCTATCACCGCCAGTTCGACGCCGAACAAGCCTGAATCGGCTGAGCGCCGCGCGGCTCACCGCCGCGCGGCCGTCGCCCGCCATATCCGCCGCGCCATCGCGCCGGCACCGAACCGCTCGGTTTTGATCCAGGCAAGCTCGTCCCCGAGCGCCTGTCCCCGGGCCGTGGCCCGTTTCTTGCACCCCGCCGCGGCGCCGGCATAAACGCAGCCCACCTCCCCGACCGGCCGTCGGTGACCGTCTTTCGCAACGCTCCGCGTTGGAGTAAGAACTACTTGCGGTATTTGCAGGCGCGTTTGCGCCAGCGGGGACGACATCATGGCCAGCAGCATCCGCAGCGATTTGGGGAATCGCTTCGCAAACAACACATCCGCTGCGCGGACGCCGGCCGCGCGCGGCGACGGCGCGCGCGAACTGATCTACCTCAGCCCCGGCGGCGCCGGCCGCATGCACGCCCTGGCGCCGCTGCAGAGCCTGGGCTGGACCCTGCGCCGCGCCGCCGACGCGCGCGCGGCGCTGCGGCAACTGCAAGCCAGTCCGCGCCTGCCGCATGCGGTGCTGATCGACCTGCGCGAAGGCTTCGACGCGCGCGACCTGGACGAACTGGGCCCGGCCCTGGCCGCGCAGAACGCCGGCTGGATCGCCGGCATCAGCGGCGCCCAACTCGAAGAAGAACACGCGCGCCGCCTGATCCGCGATTACTGCTACGACTACGTGACCCTGCCCTGTCCGGAAGGCGTGCTGCACACGGTGATCGGCCACGCCCACGGCATGGCCGCGCTGGCCTGCGGCGGCGGCAGCGATGCCATGCACAGCGGCGGCATGGACGGCATGATCGGCGAGAGCGAGCCGATCCGCGCGCTCTGCCGCGGCCTCAACAAGGCCGCCGCCACCGACGCGCCGGTGTTCATCGCCGGGGAAACCGGCACCGGCAAGGAACTCGCGGCGATGGCCGTGCACCGCCAATCGCACCGCGGCCGCTATCCGTTCATCGCCATCAACTGCGGGGCGATTCCGCACAACCTGGTCCAGTCCGAACTGTTCGGCTACGAGCGCGGCGCCTTCACCGGCGCCCAGCAACGCAAGCTGGGGCGGATCGAGATGGCCAACGGCGGCACCTTGTTCCTCGACGAAATCGGCGACCTGCCGCTGGACAGCCAGGCCTCGCTGCTGCGCTTTCTGCAACAAGGCTCGATCGAACGCCTGGGCGGACACGAACAGATCCCGGTCGATGTGCGCATCGTCTCGGCCACCCATCACGACCTCGACCACGCCGTCGCCGAAGGCCGCTTCCGCGCCGATCTCTACCACCGCCTGTGCGTGCTGCGCCTGCAACAGCCGCCGCTGCGCGAACGCGGCGGCGACATCGACCTGCTCGCCGACCACGCGTTGCAACGCTATGCGCAGGAAACCTCGCGCGGGATCAAGGGCTTCTCGCCGTGCGCGCGCCAGGCCATGCACCGCCATCCCTGGCCCGGCAACGTGCGCGAACTGATCAACCGCGTGCGCCAGGCCGTGGTCATGGCCGACGGCCGCTACATCACCGCCGCCGACCTGCACATCGACGACAACGCCGACGGCGCGCCGATCACCCTGGAAGAAGCGCGCGATCTGGCCACCCGCGAAGCGATCGAACGCGCCTTGCACCGCAACCGCCGGCGCCTGGGCGAATCGGCGCGCGAACTGGGCGTGTCGCGGGTGACGTTGTATCGGTTGATGCAGCGCTTGGGGATGCGCGGCGGCGAGGATGAGATCGACGACGACGCGGTCGCCTCGACCTGATCCGCTCGATCTCAGCCGACCACGGTATCGCCGAGTTCTTCCGACGCCAGCGTTTCGACCCGCTGCAGACTCACCTCGATCGCCTCGATCCCGGCGGTCGAGGCGCTGGTGCTCCACAGCCGCAGCTCATCGATGATCAGCCCGCTCAGGCTCCAGCCGTGGCCGGTGCGCTGGGCCAGGGCGATCGCCGCGATCACGCTGTCGGACCACGACGCGGTCGCGTGCTCGCTGCGCGCTTGAACCTTGTAGCCGCCTTTTTCGTAAGGCTCCACCGTCAGCGCCGACGTCTCCACCTGGGCGCGCTCGAAATGGCGCGAGGCGACCGTGAGCGCGGCCGGCTCGGTGTTGGCGGAAACGAATAAACGCCATTGCAGATTCATGAGTGCGCGCGCGTGCTCGACAGGAAGAAGCCGGACGCCGCGCGATCGGATCCGCCGCGGCGCCGCGTTCGATTCTGTCCCGGCGCGGCGCAGCGCGCAATCGAGTCGCGCGCATGCGTTAAGCCAGGCCACATAAAAAACGGGACGCAGATCGAAGCTGCGTCCCGGCATCGGCGCCTTGCAACGCCCGACGCTGAAAATCCGGCGCGGTCCGCCGCTCAGAACGATCGCGAACCGCGCAGCGAAAACACGAAATTCGGCGCGTCCGGGGTCAGCCCCGCGGCCAGTTGGCCGTTGAAGGTCCAGCCCGAGGGCAGCACGTAGCTGGCGCCGATGTTCAAGGTGGTGGAGTTGCTGGAACTGCCCGGCACCCGCCGTTTGCTCGCGCCCGGCGCGGTCAGGTGGGTGGCGCCGGTGACGGCGGTGGCGACCGAGAAGCTCACCGCCGAACGGTCGTTGAGCGCGATCGCCAGGCCGCCGCTGAGTTGCACGGTATTGCCCAGCGCCACCCGCGCCGGCGAGATCTGTTCGGCCACCGGCGAGATGTCGTCGAAGTCGGCCGGCTGGTTGTAGCTGTAGCCGATGTTGCCGAACAGGATCACCGGATCGTAAGTGCGCAGCGCCGAGACGTTGAACGTCGCCGCCCACACGCCCGAACCGGTCGGCAGGTCTTCGGGAATGTTGAGGTTGTTGTTGTCGCCGTCGGGCTGGATCAGTTTCAGGCCGAACGGGTCGCGCCCGGTCGGCGCGCGCACGCGCAGGCTGGTGACGATGTCCGGCCAGCGCTGCGATTCCTTCACCCACTGGTAGTACGCGGCCACGCTGGCGTCGCCGACGCCTTGCGAGCGCATCCGCACTTCGCTGACCACGCTGGACGCGCCGCCGGCGCCGCCGCTGACGAAGCGCGAGTCGCGATACACGTACGGCAGTGTGGCCTCGATGCTGAGCCGGTCGGTCAGGCCGTAACGGCCGCTGAGTTCGAAGGTGCCGACGCTGGCCTTGGTCTGATCCAGGTTGATGCTGCCCAGGAAGATCGCATCCAGGGCTAGAAAGCCGCTGAGCGCGAGTTGCCGGCGGTCGTAGTAGCTGTAGTTGAAACCGGCGTCGAGGGTGAACTTGCGCTCGAACAGCGGCGCGTGTTCGCGCACCACCAAGGCCTTTTCCTGTTGCCGTCGTTGCGCGTCTTCCTCGCGCTGGGTCTGGCCGACCTGCACCGGCGCGTCGCCTTCGTCCTGGGCCGCGGTGGCCGCGGCTTTCTTCTGCGCTTGCTCGGCCAGATCGCGCGCGGCCTGCCCGGCCGGTCCGGCCGCGCCGGACAGGCCGCGGCCGCGCTGGGCCAGTTCCAGCTCTTCGACTTGCTCGCGCAGGTTCTGGATCTGCGCGCGCTGCTCGGCCAGTTGCCGGCTCATGTCGAGCATGTGCTGGTGCAGGGACTTGAACTCGGGCGTGGCCGCGGCGGCGGACTCGCCGTCGTCGGCGCGCGCGGGCGCGCTCAGGATCAGCGCAAGAGCGAGGGGCAAGGGTGCGTATGCGGCGCGCATGGTCTTGGCGTCCGTGACAAGAAGGTGGGTTCAGCGCGGCAGCGCGCGCAGGCTGTCCAGCGCTTGCTGCAGGCCGAGCTGCTGGCTCAGTTGCGGGGTGATCGCCGAGGTCGCGACCTGCAACTGCAAGCGGTTGCCGCCGTCGATGCCGTCGCCGGCGATGCGGCCGAGCTGGCCGATACCGCCCTGCGCGCCGGCGTTCAAGTGCTGGCGCATCGCGGCGCCGGGCGCATCGACGCCGACCTGGATCCCGCCATCGAGAAACGTCACCCGCGCCTGCATCGCGCCGGCGGCGGATTCGCTGTGGCTTTGGCCGTTGAAACCGGCGGCGTCGCGGTCGATGCCGGCGCGGTCGACGAACTCGATCGCGGCCAGATTGGACAAGCGATTGCCGTCGCCGGCGATCTGCGCGATCTGACCGATGCCGCGCACCTGCGCCGCGTCGGCGCCGGCCGCGTTGGCGTGCGTCGAAGCCGCGGCGGCGTCGCCGGACACGGCCTGGCTGCGCGCGTCCACCTGCACTCGCAAACCCGCGCCGTCGCGCAGCACCAGCAACGAACCGCTGGCCATCGCCGCGCCTTGCTGCGGGGTGCTGAGGTTGGAGATCACATCCACGCGCAGACCCACCAGCATCTGCGCGCCGAAGTACTTGCCGCTGATCGTGGCCAAGGTCGCTTCATCGACCAGATCCGCGCGCAGAGGGGGCAGGGCGGCCGCGGGTTCAAGCGCGGCCGCCGCTGCCACGAGGGCCGAGAACAGGGCACGGGGGAGTGATGGGCGGTTCATCGGACACCTCGAAACCAATGCGTGCGCCGCGGGCGGCGCGTAGTCAGAACAAATCGGAAATCACCAAGCCGAACTCGACCACCCGCGGCGGCGCGGTGGCGCGGTCCAGCGCGTCCACCCGCCGGCGCAGCGCGGGCGAGTCGCGGTTGCCGACCAGGTACGAATCGGCGCGCATCGGTCGATCGCCGACCACCGCCAGGACGATGCCGTTCCAGCCGTCGACGAAATCGGCTTCCGGCATCACCCGATGGCCGAGCGCGGGATCGGCGACGAACACGCGGCCGCCGGCCGCGCCCTTGACCACCACGAAGTGGCGGTAGCCTTTCAGATCCAGCAACGCGATCACCGGCATTTGCAGGCGGTACAAGGCGTCGGCGTCGATGCGGAAACCGTGCGCGCGCATGCCGATGCTTTCGACGTAGCGCTTCATGTCCAGCATCGAAAATCCGTTGCGCACCACTTCGTTGGGATCCACGCCGACCATCATCTTCTTGATCAACGCCGGCTCATCGACTTCGAGCCCGTAGCCGTAATGCAACAGACTGGCCAACGCGGCCGAGCCGCAACTGAAGTCGTAGCGCTGGCGCAGCAGATCGCGGTAACGCAGATCGCGCAGGGTGCGCATGGGTTTGACGATCGGCGAGGTGCCGTTGCCGGTGAGCCGGCCGACATCCACCGCCACCACCCGCTCGCCCAGCGATTGCGCCTGCGCGGCGCCGCACAGCGACGCGGTCCACAGCGCGGCGGCGGAAACGGCGTTGAAGGCGAAACGGATCGGCGACATGGCGGCAGGCTCGGTTGCGCGGAGCGATGGTTGAGTCCGCGATGGCCGACGCGCGGCCATCGCGGATGGGGACGGTCGAGCTCAGTCCCCGCAGCTGCTGCACGGAGGCGGCGGAGGCGGCGGCGCGCACGCGCCGCAGGACGCGGTCGCGATCGACAAGCCGTTGTGTTGCAGATTGCCGACGCCGGAGGCGACGTTGACGCCGATGTTGCCTTGCGCGCCGGACAAGGCATTGCCGTCGAGCGAGGCGTACAGGTCCAGGCTGATGCGGCGGCCTTCGCTGTCGAGCAGATTTGCCAGCGAGCTTTGTTCGCTGTCGGAGGTCGCGATGGCCAGACGGCCGGAGCTGTTGACCGATGCGGCCATGCCGTTGCCCTGCGCATTGCCGACGCCGGCGGCGACGTTGACGCCGATGTTGCCCTTGGCGTTGGACAAGGCATTGCCGTCGAGCGCGGCCTGGTAGTAGGTGTGATCGGTGTTGGTGGTGGCGTAGTTGCCGTAACTGTCCTGGCTGCCGAACACCATCGCCGAAGCGAACACCTTTTCGCCGTCCACCGCCGACAACGCGGTGTCGTTGGCCTGGGCATTGCCGACGCCGGCGGCGACGTTGGCGCCGATGTTGCCTTGCGCGTCCGACAGCGCGTCGCCGCCCAGGTGGGCGTCGTGGTCGCCGTCGCCGAGCGATTGATTGAGCAGCGTGGTCTGGTCCTGATCGACCGTCGCGGCCGATTCGGACGCGACCCGGATCTTGCCGCGGACCTTGGCCCGGCCCGATACGTCGATCTGGTTGCTGATGCTGGTGTGGCTTTGGATGGTGGCGTCGTCGCCCTCGGCGAATGCCGGCAAGGCGACGGCGCAGGCCAGCGCGATCGCCAGCGCGGTGCGGTGGAGTTTCATGTGGGCTCTCCGTTGCGGATGGTTGTGCGGGAATGTTTTCCGGCGCGACGGCCGCGGCGCGGGCCGCGGCCGCGCACGTTTACTGGCAGCTGCCGCAGGACGCGGTGGCGATCGACAAACCGTTGTGCTGCAGGTTGCCCACGCCGGCGGCGACGTTGGCGCCGATGTTGCCCTGCGCGCCGGACAGCGCGTTGCCGCCGAGGGTGGCGAAGGTGTCCAGGTCGCAGGCGGCGGCCAGTTCGTTCAACCACGCATCCTGTTCGCTGTCGGACGCGGCCTTGGCGATGGTGCCGGAGCTGTTGACCGAAGCGGCCATCGCATTGCTCTGCGCGTTGCCGACGCCGGCGGCGACGTTGACGCCGATGTTGCCGCGGGCGTTGGACAGCGCGTCGCCGTTGAGGGTGGCTTCGTAATAGGTATCGGGCTGGTTGGAGTAGGCATAGTTGAAGCTGGAGGCCTGGCTGTTGAAGGTCATCGCCGAAGCGAACACCTTCTCGCCGTCCACCGCCGACAACGCGGTGTCGTTGGCCTGGGCGTTGCCGACGCCGGCGGCGACGTTGGCGCCGATGTTGCCTTGCGCATCCGACAGCGCGTTGCCGCCGAGGCGGGCGTCGTGATCGCCGTCGCCGAGCGAGGCGTTGGCGTCGGTGAGCTGGTCCTGATCGACCGTGGCGGCCGATTCGGAGGCGACGCGGATATGGCCTTTCACCCGCACTTTTCCGGACACGTCGATGTGGTTGCCGATGCGGGTGTCGCTGTGGATCTGGGCATCGTCGCCTTCGGCGTAAGCGGGCGCGGCGATGGCGACGCCGAGCGCGAGGGCAAGCAGAGTCAGTTGCGCTTTCATGGTTCTCTCTCCTGGTGGTGGTTGGGTGAAGCCGCTACGCGTTCTGCCGTCTTGTTTTATGGAACGCCCCCGGGCAGTCGGAGCACGATGGCGTTGACCGACGCGTTGCCGGTCCCCGCTGTCTGATTGAGTTGCAGCACGCCTTGGCCGCCGCGGAACGCGTCGTCGGCGATCAGCGCTTCGCGCGGTGCGTGCGCGGCTTGGGTCGGCGCGATCGCGGCGGTGTCGGCGGCGACGTTGGCCAGCGCGCTGTCGTCCAGGCCGGCGATCGTCGCGGTACTCGCGCCGCGGGCGAGATCGAAGGCGTTGAGTTGCGCATTGCCGGCGCCGGCGCTCTGGTTGAGCTGCAGCAATCCGGCGTGGTCGGCGAAGGCGTGCGTTTCGATTCGCGTGCTGGCTGCGCGTTGCGCGGCGCCCGGGTCGAAGTCGACGCGTTGCCGGGCGCGGGTGGCGGTCAGCGCCAGGCCGTCGGGTGCGGTCGCGATCGCGGCGAGGTTGGCTTGGGCGTTGCCGGTGCCGGCGGCCTGGTTGAGCGCGGCGCGGCCGTCGCTGGCGCGGCCGACGGCGCCGATGCGGGCGCTGTCGCGGCCCGGCGCTTGCGCGTGGGTGTCGGTGGAAATCGCGGTGGCCAACAAGCACGCCGCCAACCACAACGGCGCCAGCCGCACTGCGCGCAGCCGGGCGTTCATCGGCCGCTCCCGGGGTTCTGCGGCGCCAGCGCCTGCATCACGCTGCCGGTGATCAGATCGCCGATGCCGGCGGTGGCCGCGGTCACCGCGCCGCCGACGCTGGCGGTCGGGCCCATCGGCGGCGCGGACGCGGACGGACCGAGCATTGCGCCGGCGCCGGTGTTGCCGGCGGTGGGCACCAGCAGGCCGGTCAGCGCCTGGGTCGCCGCGGTCGGGCTGAGTCCGCTGGAGCCGTGCTGATCGAGCTCGGCATCGCCGAGCACCGGCGCCAGCGAACGCTCCAGGGTGCCGTGGAAGACCCGGCCGGGGAACGCGGTGGCTTCGGTGCGCACCGGATTGTCCTGCGCCGGCAGCGCGCGGTAGGCGATCCGCGGGTGCACGGTGCGGGCGATGACGATGCTCGGATCGGCCGGCTCGCTGGGTTCGGGCGACTGCGCGCGCAATTCGCCGGTGGACAGACCAGCGGCGCATACCGCCGCGAGCGGGAACCAGCGGCCGAGGGGGAAGCGACGAACGAGCACGGGCATGACGGCGAACTCCGAGACGGGGGACTCTCGCGGCATCCGGGTCGGGGCAGCCGACCGGGGCGAAAGGTCTCACGCTAGAGCCGTGCCAAGTTCGCAAGCGGCTGAATTTGCTGATGTTTTCCGCTTTCCTAGGGCGGATGGCCGGGTCCGCGCGGGATAAACGTTGCGGCCGCGCAACGCACCTTGGCGGTGCCAGCGGACACCGTCCCCTGCTCAGCTTCAGATTCCGTTATGCCCGCAAGCCCGTCCCGTGGGCCTCTGAGACGCTATCCAGGCCCTGGCCGGCGCGGCCGCGATCCGGCGTTGCCTTTTTGCAACCTCCGGCGCGCGTGCGAGGATGGCCGCTTTCCCCGCGCTTGCCGTTCGCGCGTTCTCTTACCCCGCCATCGCCCGCCATGTCATCGACAACCGACACCGTTGCAGCCGCCACCGGCGGAGACGATTTCATCGAGGTCTACCCGCAAGCGCTGACCCGCGAGCAATGCGCCGAGCTGGTGCGCCGATTCGACGCCAGCCGCGACAGCGAGCCGGGCCGGGTCGGCGGCGGCGTGCTTCCGGACTTGAAGGACAGCCGCGATCTGACCATCACCAATCGCGAAGGTTGGAAGGATGTCGAGGCGACCTTGAACCTGGCGGTATTCCGCGGTTTGTTGCAGTACCTGCGCCGCTATCCGCACACCATGATCGCGCCGTTGATGCTGGAAACGCCGGGCGAAGACGGCAAGCGCCATCGGATCACGGCTGAGCGTCTGGCGCAGATGGACGACAACGCCTTGTCGCCGGTGGCACAGACGGTGTTCCGTCCCGGCGCGATCAATCTGCAGCGGTACACCGCCAATCGCGGCGGTTATCCGTATTGGCATTGCGAGTTGTATCCGCGCGATCAGAACGGCGAGACCTTGCATCGGCACGTGTTGTGGACGATCTACCTCAACGACGGGTTCGAAGAGGGCGAGACCGAGTTCCTGTATCAGCGGCGCAAGATCGCGCCGCGCGCGGGCGATTTGTTGATCGCGCCGGCGGCGTTCACCCATACCCACCGCGGCAATCGGCCCAAGGGTGGGGATAAGTACATCGCTACCAGCTGGATTTTGTTTCAGCGGGCTGAGCGGTTGTACGCGGCGGGGTGAGGGGCGTTGGGCGTTGGGGCAAATCCCCCGGCGCTTTGGCTCAACCGCGATGACGATTGGGCGCCGGGCGCCGGCCCCCTTTTGCAAAGGGGGCGAATTGGCGCGCTCGTATGCGCAAAACGGGAACCCACGGTCCCCACCCAAACTACGCCCCGCAACGAAGTACCCCCCTTTGAAAAAGGGGGGCAGGGGGGATTTGCTTCAGGCGTGGTGAACGCCGGGCGCTGCGACAAATCCCCCGGCGCGTCGGCCCAACCGCAATGACGATTCAACGCCGGGCGCCCGCCCCCTTTTGCAAAGGGGGCGAATTGACAGGCTCGATTGCGGAAACCGGGAGCCCACCGCCCCCAACCAATTCCGCCCCCACAACGAAGTACCCCCCTTTGAAAAAGGGGGGGCAGGGGGGATTTGCTCTTGCCTCAACGATCAGGGATTGCGCGGATGGTTCAACACCAACCAATACAACCCCACCTGCTTGACCGCCCACACGAACTGCTCGAAATCCACCGGCTTCTGGATATAGCTGTTGACCCCCAGCGCATAGCTGGCCTCCACATCGAACGGCTCGGTGCTGGTGGTCAACACCACCACCGGCAAGGTCCGGGTGGGTTCGTGGGCACGGATCGCCTGCAACACCTCGCGCCCGTCGACCTTGGGCAGATTCAGGTCCAACAGCACGATAGAGGGCAGGTCGGCCGGGTCGCGATCGGAGTAACGGCCGCGGGCGAACAGGTAATCCAGCGCTTCGGCGCCGTCGCCCATCACCACCAGCCTGTTGGCGATCTTGGCCTCGTCGAAGGCGAGCCGGGTCAGCTCGACGTCGTCGGGGTTGTCCTCGACCAGCAGGATTTCCTTATGCATTGCGGTTTTCCTCGCCCGCCGATTCGACGGGCAGTTCGACTGTAAACGTGCTGCCCGCGCCGGGCTGCGAATGCGCGCGCAACTGGCCGCGATGCCGCTCGACCACCCGCCGCGCGATCGCCAGGCCCAGGCCGTGACCGCCGCCCTGATCCGGCCCGTGCAGGCGCTGGAAGGGCTCAAACAGCTTGTGAGCATAGCGCATGTCGAATCCGGTCCCTTGGTCCTGGATCGACAGCAGCAAGCGCCCGCCGGCCGCCTCGCCGCGGACCTGGATGCTCACCGGGGCGCCGTCGGCGGCGCGCTCGCAGGAGAACTTCCAGGCGTTGTGCATGAGTTGGTTCAACATCAGCTTGAGCAGGCGTTCGTCGCCTTCGACCTGCAAGCCGGGCTGGACGCTGACCTCGCCGCGGTGGCGCGGGTCGGCGTCCTGCAGCTCGGCGCCGACCCAGTCGGCGAGCAGGCTCAGGTCGACCGGGGCGATGCGCATGTCGGCGCGGGTCACGTGCGACAGCTCGGTCAGCGCCGCCAGCAGGCCGGTCATGCGCGAGGCCGCGGCGCGGATCCGCGCCAGGTAGTCGCGGTCGGTTTCGTTCAGACGCTCGCCGGCGCGTTCGCCCAGCAGCGCGGAAAAACTTTCGATCGAACGCAGCGGCGCGCGCAGGTCGTGGGCGACCGCGTCGGCGAACAACTGCAGTTGCCGGTTGGACGCGTCCAGCGCGGCATCGTGTTCGGCCATGCGCGCGCTCATCGCCATATCGGCCTCGCGCTCGCCGCGGATGTCGCGCATGTGCGAGATGAAGTACTGCGGCGCGCCGTCTTCGTCGCGCATCACCGCTACGTTGAGCTGCACCCACACATCGGCGCCGTCGCGGTGCACGTAGCGCTTGTGTTCGTCGACCGAGGCCAGCGCGCCGCTGACCAGCGCGGCGACCAGGTGGTTGCTGATCGCCAGATCGTCGGGATGGGTGACTTCGCTGTAGTGATGCCCCAGCAATTCGTCGACCCGATACCCCAGCATCGCGCAGAACGCCGGATTGACCTCCAGCCATACGCCTTCCAGCGAGACGATCGCCATGCCGATGTTGGATGCCGCCATCGCCAGACGGAAACGGTCGTCTCCGGCTTGATCGGCGGGCATCGAAGTCTGCGGCAGGGTCATCTCGAAGAAGCGGTAGGCGCGGCGGGAGCCCGAGGGGGCCGCTGAGTGTAGCCAATCCCGTCGTGACGGCGCGGTGGACGCTGCACACGGCCCGGACACGGCCCGCTCGCGCACAATGCCGGGCATGGACTTCTCACAGATCGCCTTTTTGCTGATCCTGGGCGCAGCGCTGTATCTGTTCGTCAGCGAGCGCTTGCGGGTCGACGTGACCGCGATGCTGACCCTGCTGGCGCTGGTGCTGACCGGGGTGCTGGACGCCAAGCAGGCGCTGTCGGGCTTCGCCAGCGAGCCGGCGATCATCGTCGCGGCGGTGTTCGTGATCTCCGGCGGCCTGGCCGCGACCGGCATCACCGAGCGCCTGGGCCAGTGGATCGGGCATGCCGCCGGGCACAGCGAGGGCCGCGCGATCGCGGTGACCATGCCGGCGGTGGCGGCGCTGTCCTCGTTCACTCACCACGTCATGGTCACGGCGATGATGCTGCCGATCCTGACCCGGTTCGCCAAATCGCGCGGCTTGTCGGCCTCGCGCCTGCTGATGCCGATGTCGTTCGCGGCCTCGCTGGGCACCACCCTGACCCTGGTCAGCGCGCCGGCGTTCCTGCTCGCCGACAATCTGATCGAACGCACCGGCGCGCCGGGCCTGGGCATTTTCTCGATCACCCCGATCGGCCTGGCGCTGGTGTTGGTCGGCGTGCTGTACATGTTGGCGATGCGCTGGATCCTGCCCAAGCGCGGCGGCGAGCACGGCGACGACGGCTATCTGCGTCTGGACCGTTACCGCACCGAGTTGCTGATCGTGGAAGGCTCGCGCTGGAGCACCCGCCCGCTGGCCGAATTGCAGAAGGCGCTGGGCGACCGCTTCGTGCTGACCGGCTGGCTGCGCGACGGCCAGCGCCGCCAGGATCTGGGCCCGGCCAGCCCGTTGATCAGCGGCGACATCCTGCTGGTGGAGGCCTCGGCCGACGCGCTGGCGTCGTTGCACGACGACGCCGGTCTGGATCTGAACGCGATCAAGCGTTTCGGCGAACACGCCGACGGCGACGGCGACGCGCAGTTGGTTCAGGCGGTGGTCGCGCCGGGTTCGGAATTCATCGGCCGCAGCGTGCGCGAGCTGGATTTCGCCCGCCAGTTCCATGCAGTGATCGCCGGGTTGTGGCGGCGCCAGGGCGCGGTCGCGCCGCGCTTGTCGGATGCGCGCCTGCGCGAAGGCGATCTGCTGGTGCTGTGGGGCCGGCCGGCGCGATTCGCCGAACTGGCCGCGCACCACGGCTTCCTGATGCTGGTGCCGTTCGCCGGCGAAGCGCGCCGGCGCATCCGCGCGCCGCTGGCGTTGGGCATTCTGGGCATGACCGTGTTGGCCGCGGCGACCGAATGGCTGCCGGCGCCGCTGGCGTTCCTGCTCGGCGCGGTGGCGATGGTGGCCACCCGCTGCGTGGACGTGGAACAGGCCTATCGCGAGATCGACGTGCGGATCTTCGTGATGATCGCCGGGGTGATTCCGCTGGGTGTGGCGATGGAGCAGACCGGCACCGCGCAATTGCTGGCGCAGGGCATGCTGCACGTGATCGCCGGCTGGCCGCCGCTGGCGATCTTGCTGGTGATGTTCACCGTCGCCGCGTTGCTGACCCAGATTCTGTCCGACGCGGCGACCACGGTGCTGCTGGGGCCGATCGCGATCTCACTGGCGCAGTCGCTGGGCCTGCCGGCGACGCCGTTCGTGGTCTGCACCGCCTTGGGCGCGGTGGTGGCGTTCCTGACCCCGATCGGTCACCACGGCAACCTTCTCATCCTCGGGCCGGGCCAGTACCGCTTCAGCGACTTCCTGCGGATCGGCTTGCCCTTGACCGTGCTGATCGCCTTGGTCAGCGCCTGGATGTCGCGCTGGCTGTGGCTGGGCGGGCCGTTCTGGCCGGGCGCCTGATGCGCCAGCGGCATGGCCGGCAGGGTGCCGGGCATGGTCGTGGCCGGCGCGGCGGCGCAGGCGATCGACAGGTATAGCGCGGCCCACAGCGCCAACGGGTGCGGTGGCGCGCAGCGTTCGCGCGCCGGTGGGGGCGTGGCCGTCGTCCTGGCGGTGGCGAACATGCTCGATCCTTGTCGGGGCCGCTGCGCCGCGGCGGGCTTCAAGCTAGGCCGATGCGGGGGTGGGCGAATCCGTCGAAAGTCTTGGCTGGGTGTGGGCTACAGGGTTTGTTCATGCCGGTGGGGTTGCACGACGCTTCGGCTATTGCCCCCTCTCCCGCTTGCGGGAGAGGGTTGGGGTGAGGGCGCGCGCATCCACGCTTACGACGTAACTGACATTCGCACGCCCTCATTTCGCACGCCCTCATCCGGCCCTTCGGGCCACCTTTTCCCGCAGGCGGGAGAAGGGCAACAGGTTGAGGTTGACTGGCTTCGGGACTAACGCGTTATCAATCTCTTGCGGTTGCTCAGAAATTTCCTACACCACGCACTGTGATCCCCTGAGAGTAAATCCCACGCCACTGAGCCACCTTATCCACGCCCCGGAAGCACGACTCATGCGCCGACAACGGACGCCGCTCAGCCCACCAATGAGTCGCCGCCTTGAGCAAGCGGTCCAGCTGGGCCGGGGCATTCCGCGTCTTCGATGGTCGACCGCAAACATGCGCTACACCGTGCAACTCAACGAATCCACCTACCTCGGCCGCACCCTGTCGTGCGATGTCGCCGATGAGCGTTTCGAAAATCCGGCCGACGCTTCGGCCGCGGCCAAGGCCGAAGCCTTCCATCTGTCGGTGCAGCTCGGCGTCGCCGTGGCGATCCGCATTTTCGAAGACCGCCGGATCTACCTCTCGCACATCATGCCCGCGCCGCAGCGCTGAGCGCGGCCGCGGCGATGCGTCGCGCGAGACGCCAGTCTTTCTTCGCTGCGCGATGAGCTGGCGCGGCCCGCATCCTCAGCCGCGAAGAACCGCACGCGATCACAAAACCGAACCGGCGCGATCGCGCCCGCGTGCGCGCGATCCGCATACGCGTAAGCGCTTTCGAAAAAAACGTCCGCGCCGCGCCACACCGCACGCGGCCGTCGTGGTATCGATTGCGCGCGAACGCGCTGACAGGGGGAGTCGCGGCAGATCCGCGACGGCGATCGCTTTCCCCCTATCCAGGAGACATCCCCATGTCCTGCGCATCGCTTCCGCGGCTCGGCCTGCTCGCCGTACCGCTGCTGTTGACCCTCGCCCTGCCCGCGCACGCCCGCCAATCGTTCGTGGTGATCGACAAGAACAGCAAAGTCGTCGGCCCGATCCTCGATATGGTCGACGGCGACAACGGCCGCGCCCGCATCCCGTTCCGGGTCAGCGCTCACCGGATCATGTTGACCTTGTCTCCGAGCGGCTTCGACAAAAAAGGCTATCTCTTTTTCGAATCCAGCGACTGCACCGGCCAGCCCTACGCCAACAACACCGTCGCCGGTGTCGGCGGTTTGCTGTCCGATGCCATGGTCGGCGGCGACCGGCATTCGCTCTACGTGCCCGACGGCAGCGCCCGCAACCACACCGTGCGTTCGATGCTCACCTTCCAGACCGGAGTGTGCGAGCCGATACAGACCCAGACCCGGCTGTTCCGCGTCGCCCGGCATGTCGTCGATCTGGATACGCGTTTCACTCGCCCGTTCCGGATCTCCGCCGCGTTGGAACTGACCGATCTGAACGTGCCGTAGCGCCCGCGTCGCCGAGCGTTCCGGCGCGCGCGCCGATGCGCATCCGCGCCATCGCGATCGCCGGCTCTTCCATCCAGGAGACATTGCCATGTCTTTGACTTTCGCTTCGCGGCTCGGCCTGCTGGCCGTACCGCTGCTGTGCGCCGTCGCCTCATCGGCCGCCGCCATCGAACCGTTCGTGCTGGTCGACAGCAACGGCAAGACCGTCGGCCCCATCCTCGACATGCCTCACGGCGACAGCCACATGGCCCGCATCCCGTTCCGCGTGGGCAATCAACGCATCACCCTGGTGATGGCGCCGGGCGGGCTGACCGGAAGCGGTACGGTCTACTTCGAGGCCGACACCTGTTCCAGCCAACCGTACATGCTCGCGTCCGGCGGCTTGCTGACCGACATCGAATACACCCGCGACCGGGCGCTGGTTCCCGACGGACCCGCCCGACTCGTCAGCGTGCGCTCGTTCTCCAGCACGCTCTCAGGCGGCTGCACGCGGCTGCCCACGCCCGACCACGACCCGTATCTGCCGGCCAGGGATCTGGTCGGCCTGAGCACGCGTTTCACTCCGCCGTTCCGGATCCAGGCGTCCGATGAGGTGATCGATCTGGACGTACCGGCGAATTGAGTCCGGACCACAAGCGTCGTCTTCGAAAAAGCCGGCGATGCGAACTCGCCGGTGTCCGCCGCCGTGGTTTGGGTACGGCATGCGCGGATCGCGCAAACCCGCAACCGCAATCGATCTTCCTCTTTTCAGGAGACAGCGCCATGTTCCGCGCTTCGCTTTCGCGACTGGGTTTACTCACCCTGCCGCTGTTGTTGGCCGTCGCGCCCGCGGCCGCCATCGAACCGTTCGTGTTGGTCGACAACAACGGCCAAGTGGTGGGACCGATCCTCGACATGCCGAACGGCGACAACGGCACCGCCCGGGTTCCGTTCCGGGTCGGCAATCAACGCATCACCCTGGTCGCCTCGACCACGAACTTCAGCAAGAGGGGGCTGGTGTATTTCGAATCGAACAACTGCGTCGGACAACCGTACATGGATGGAACCGCCGGGATACTGACCGTGGCGGTGTCGGCAGAGTACGTCTACGTTCCCGATGGGCCGTCCCGGCTGATGACGATGCGGTCCTTCTACAGTTCCGGCGACACCTGCTTGCGAACCCTGAATCACGATCCGTTCCGCATCGCCAGGCTCGTGGTGGATCTCAAAGAGCGCTTCACGCCGCCGTTCCGGGTCGAGGCTTCCGACGAGGTGATCGATCTCGACGCGCCGGTGAACTAAGTCCGACGCGCATCGCAGTTCCTAAACGAGAGCCACCATCAATACACAGAAAAGGTGGGGTGACGCGTATCCGAGCGCGTTCGCATCAATGGGGAAACGCTGGATAGGTCGCGTTCTGACTCGTCGTCGAACGCGACCCCAGGCAATGCAAGCCCCTGCCGTTGTGCAGTAACGCCGATTCCGCGACATCGATCGCGGAACGGTGCATTTGCGTTATTTCCTATTTTTGCTTTGCATGACTCGGAGAACATCGCATGTCCATGAAACAACGCGTGCTGACCGCATCGATCCTGCTCGCGATCACCGGCACCACCGCCACCGCCCTGGTCGTCGCCCAGCGCGACGCCGGCGATAGCGCCATCGCGCAAAGCAAGCCGGCCGCCAGCGCCGTCGCCAGCACCCACGCCAATGCGGCTTCGACCGCGCGCGCCACCGCGCACGCCACCGCCGCCAATCCGTTCGCCGATGCCAGCGCCGTGTCCGGCGCCACCGCCGCGGCCCAGCTGGAACGCCATCCGGCGGTGCAGCGCGCGCGCGAACTGTTGCAAGCCAGCAAGGCGCAAGCCGCCGGCGCGCACGGCCTGGCCGGCGCCGACGCCAAGGCGATGGCCGCCGAAACCTATCGCCCGCGCGATGTGGTGGTCGAAGCCGACGGCAGCGAACACGTGCGCTTCCAGCGCGATTACCAGGGCCTGCCGGTGATCGGCGGCGATCTGGTCACCCACGCCAAGGGCGGTTTGCTCAGCTCGATCAGCAAGACCCTGGACCTCAAGCTCGGCGACGGCGTCGCGGCCGCGCCGAAGTTGTCGCAGGTGCAGGCCATCGCCGACGCCGGCGTGCATTTCAACGGCCGTTTCCTCGACGCGCCCAAATCGCGGATGGTGTATTTCGCCAAGGACAACCAGCCCAAGCTGGCGTATGAAGTCAGCTTCCGCGGCCTCAACAAGGCCGAGCGTCCGGTCCACGACTTGATCTACGTCGACGCCGACAACGGCAACTACCTCGGCCGCGACAGCCGCATCTACACCGCCGAAGCGGCCGAAGGCCAGGGCTTCACCATCACCCGCGGCAAGGTCGCGATCTCCACCAGCAAGGTCGGCGCCGAAGAAAGCGACGGCCGCGGCGCGGGCTATCTGCTGCGCGACGACAAGCGCGGCGGCGGCAGCGTGCACAACACCGGCGGCACGGTGGTCGACCTGATCTTCGGCGGCGGCGACTTCACCGCGCCGCCGATGTTCGATGCCGACAACCTCTGGGGCAACGAGCAGATGACCAACATCGAGCGCACCGGCGTGGAAGCGCATTACGGTGTGTCCAAGACCTGGGACTACTACAAGAAGTTCTACGACCGCGTCGGCATCTTCGGCGACGGCCTCGGCGTGCAGAGCTTCGTCAACGTCACCTTCAGCTATTTCGGCATCTTCGACGTCGGCGGCACCAACGCGTTCTGGGACGGCGACGCCAAGCGCATGGTCTACGGCAACGGCGACTACGGCGTGTCCAACCCGGTGGTGGCCATCGACGTGGCCGGCCACGAGATGTCGCACGGCGTGACCCAGGCGACTTCGGGCCTGATGTATTCCGGCGACGCCGGCGGCTTGAACGAAACCACCTCCGACATCCACGGCACCCTGGTCGAGTTCTTCGACAACAGCCCGAAGGATCCGCCGGATTACCTGATCGGCGAGAACGTCATGCTCAGCGGCGTGCCGCTGCGCTTCATGTTCAAGCCGAGCCTGGACAAGGACGAAGACGGCAACGGTTCCTTCGACTGCTACCCGGCCGGCGGCTTCACCGAAGAAGACCCGCACTACACCTCCGGCGTGGGCAACCACTTCTTCTACCTGTTGGCCGAAGGCCAGAAGGTGCCGAAGTCGCACCGCAAGACCTTGCTGCCGGCCGATCTGGTCTGCAACGGCGCCACCGGCCTGAAAGGCCTGACCCCGACCGTCGCCGGTCAGATCTGGTACCGCGCCAACACCCTGTACCTGACCTCGCAGGCCAGCTACCCCGATGCGCGCGTGGCCACCCAGACCGCGGCGCAAGACCTGGTCGACCGCGGCCTGCTCAAGGCCAGCGCGGTCAAGACCGTCGCCTGCGCCTGGGAAGCGGTGTCGGTGGGCTTGCCGGAAGGCTCGAACGCGGCGCGTTGCAAGAACTGATCCGCGCAAGATCGTCGGATCGGGCGTACGCGCGCTCGCTCCGGCAACGAACACTGAGTCGTACCCGGACTCTGTTTTGGTAGCCGTTGTAGGTTGTTGCGGCCCCCGTTGCAGCGATGCGGCGGGGGCCGTTCTTTATCCGTCGCCGCGCAGCGTCGCCGACCACCACGGCGACTGCGACGGCGAGATTTCCGCATAGCCCGCCGCGCACCCAGACACCCACACAACCGCGCAACCCTCCCCCCGTCATTCCGGCGAAAGCCGGAATCCATTTTGACTTTGCTCCGACCGGCCCGTATGAAGCGATTTCGCCAACGGCTTTACATCGGAACGCTCAAATGGTCAGCACCAACCAGCCACTAAGCATCGACCGCGACCAACTGCTGCCGGTCCTGCGCGATCTCGAATACATCCTGATCTCCCTGCACAAAATCGGCTCGCACTACGCCGCCGACCTTCCGGAAAAACACCAGGACTACTGCGCGGAAACCACCCGCTTCATCGACCAGGCCCAGGTCACCCAACGCCTGGCCAAGATCCGATCCGTCCTGTCCGGCGCATTCGATCAAACCCGCGGCGAGGACGACCTGACCGAAGTGGAGCGCGCCTTGGAAGGCCTCGCGTTCTGGGCCCCTACCGATCCGCGATAAGCGGCGCCCGCACTCACGCGATCGGCTTATGCACGAACAAATGCTCGTCGACGAAATCCAGAAACACCCGCAACTTCGGCGACACATGCTTGTGCGCCGGCCACAACGCCCAGAACTGCCCGCGCTGGGTCTCGAACCCCGGCAACACCCGGCGCAAGCGATCGGCGGCCAGATGGTCGCGGACCAGAAAATCCACCGAATACACGATCCCCAACCCATGCACCGCGGCCTGCACCGCCGCCTCGCTGTTGTTGCACACCAGCGCCGCCGGCAGATGCGGCGGGCTTTCGCCCGGCTCCAGCCGCAGCGACCATTCCTGCAGCTTGCCGCTGTTGGCGAAGCGGAAGTGGATGCACTCGTGCGCTTCCAGATCCGCCGGCACCCGCGGCTCGCCGCGCCGCGCCAGGTACTCCGGCGAGGCGCACAACATGAAACAGAACGGCCCCAGCCGGCGCGCGCGCAGGCGCGAGTCGGGCATGTCGCCGCTGCGGATCACCGCATCGAAACCGCCTTCGATCACGTCGACCATCTGGTCGTTGAAATCCAGATCCAGCTCGACCTCGGGATAACGCCGGCGGAACTCGCCGAGCACCGGCACCAGGAACTTGTAGCCATTGGTCGGCAGGCTGACCCGCAGCCGCCCGCGCGGCGCCTGCATGGCGTGGGTGAGCATGGCCTCGGCTTCTTCCAGCTCGTCCAGCAACGGCTTGCAGCGCTCGTAGAACTGGCGGCCCTCCTCGGTCAGGCGCACGTTGCGGGTGTTGCGCTGAAGCAGGCGCACGCCGAGCTGCTGTTCCAGCTTGGCCACGCTCTTGCCGACCGCCGAGGCCGACACCCCGATCTGACGCCCGGCGGCGACGAAGCTGCGCGACTGGGCGGTGCGCACGAACGCCAACAGGCTGCCTAACTTGTCCATAGCGGCGCCATTCTCGGCCTTGGGATCGGCCTGGATTATGGCCAATCGCTCCGTAAAGCACGAACCGGATGGTTATTTTTCGCCGATTGCGGCGCAACTAAGCTGGTCCGCCCGATTCCTGGCGCCCCCATGCCGCTCTCCGACTCCCCCACCGCCGCCGCCGCGCCCGGCCGTTACGACCGTTTCCTGATCCTCGGCGCGGTCTGCCTGGCCGGGCTGGTGCTGCCGCTGAGCTTCACCGCGCCGCCGGTGGCGATCCCGGCCATCTCCGCCGAACTCGGCGGCAGCCCGGTGGCGCTGAACTGGATGACCAACGCTTTCATGCTCGCCTTCGGCAGTTGCCTGATGGCCGCCGGCACCCTGGCCGACACCTACGGCCGCAAGCGGGTGTTTTCGATCGGCATCGTCGCCTACGCGGTGGTGTCGTTGCTGTTGGCGCTGGCGCCGAATCTGGCCGTGCTCAACGGCCTGCGCATCGCCCAGGGCGTCGCCGCCGCGCTGGCGCTGGCCGGCGGCAACGCCGCCTTGTCGCAGGAGTTCCATGGGCCGGCGCGGATCCGCGCCTTCAGCCTGCTCGGCACCGCGTTCGGGCTGGGCCTGGCGTTCGGGCCGAGTCTGGCCGGTTGGCTGGTGCAGACCCAGGGCTGGCGTTCGGTGTTCCTGTCGAGTCTGGCGATCGCCTTGCTCGCGACCGTGTTCGGCGTGCCGCGCATGCGCGAGTCGCGCGATCCCGACGCGGCCGGGCTGGACTGGCGCGGCAGCCTGAGTTCGACCGCGATGCTGGCGCTGCTGACCGTCGGCGTGCTGCAAGCGCCCGAACGCGGCTGGGGCGATGGCTGGGTGATCGCCGCGCTGGTCGGCGCGGCGCTGATGCTGGCGGTGTTCGTGCGGGTGGAGAATCGCGCCGCGCGGCCGATGCTGGATCTGAGCCTGCTCAAGTACCCGCGCTTCGTCGGCGCGCAACTGCTGCCGATCGGCACCGGCTTTTGTTATCTGGCGCTGATCATCGTGCTGCCGGTGCGCTTGATCGGCATCCACGGCCTGAGCGCGCTCGACGCCGGGCTGATGATGATCGCGCTGTCGGCGCCGATGCTGGTGGTGCCGCTGCTGGCCGCGCTGCTCAATCACCGCATCTCCGCCGGGCGCCTGTGCGCGGCGGGATTGCTGCTGGCCGCGCTCGGACTGGTGTGGCTGGGCGTGGAAGCCTCGGCCGGTTCGGTAAGCGGCTTGATCGCGCCGATGCTGTTGATCGGCGCCGGCTCGGCGGTGCCGTGGGGCTTGATGGACGGTCTGGCGATCAGCGTGGTGCCCAAGGAGCGCGCCGGCATGGCCGCCGGCGTGTTCGGCGCCAGCCGGGTGTCGGGCGAGGGCATCGCGCTGGCGCTGGTGGCCGCGGCGCTGGCCGGCTTGCTGCAATTGCGTCTGCACGGCGGCGGCGATGCCGGCGCGCTGGCGCAGGCGGCGCAGCGCATGGCCACCGGCGACCTCGCCCATGCCGCAGCGCTGCTGCCGGGCCTGGACGCGGCCGCGCTGGTGCGCCGCTACGACCAGGCCTTCGCGTGGTTGATGTACGGCCTGGCCGGACTGACCGCGGCCATCGCCTGGGTGGTGTATGCCTTGCTCGGCGATGCCGATGCGCATGCGCGCGAGTTCGCCGCGACCGACGCGGCGGCGATGGCCGAACCTGCCATCGCCGCCGATAAAGCGGCGTGCTGAGCGCGAGGTCGCGGCGCGTCTAACCCGCCGCGGCCGGTCGGATCGAAGACCTCAGTCGACGCCCGCCGCCAACAACTCGAACGGCACCGACGCGCCCGCGGTCGCCGACGGCGCCACCCACACATCGAACACGCCCGGCTCGGTCAGCGCGCGATTGTCGACGCCGCGGAACTGCAGATCCTCACGGCTCAGGCGGAACTCCACCACCCGGCTTTCGCCCGGCGCCAGCGCGACTTTTTCGAAGCCCTTGAGCTCGCGCAGCGGCCGCACCCGGCTGGCGACGCGGTCGTGCAGGTACAACTGCACCACTTCCTCGCCGGCGCGCGCGCCGACGTTGCTGATGCGCGCGCGCACCAGCAAGGTCTCATCCCAGCGCAAACGCGCCACGCTCAACTCGACTTCGCCGTATTCGAAACGGGTGTAGGTCAGCCCGTGGCCGAACGGATACAACGCGGTGTTGGCGGTTTCGCGCCAACGCGTGCGGAAGGCTTCGAACCCGCCCGGCTGATACGGCCGGCCGGAGGAGGGATGGTTGTAGTAATACGGCTGCTGCCCCGACTCGTGCGGGAAGCTGATCGGCAAACGCGCGCTCGGGCTGTGATCGCCGAAGACCAAGTCGGCGACCGCGTGTCCGGTCTGAGTGCCGAGGAACCAGGTCACCGCGATCGCATCGGCCGCCTGCAACGCCGGGCTCAGCGCCAGCGCGCGGCCGTTGCGCAACAGCACGATCACCGGCGTGCCGCTGGCGATCACCGCCTCGGCCAAGGCCTGCTGCGCCGCCGGCAACACGATCTGGGTGCGCGACTGCGCCTCGCCGGTAAAACGCGTCGGCTCGCCCAGCGCCAGCAACACCGCGTCGCTGCCGCGCGCGGC
The DNA here is from genome assembly GCF_036961695.1 of Pseudomonas sp. CGJS7. Lineage (NCBI taxonomy): Bacteria > Pseudomonadati > Pseudomonadota > Gammaproteobacteria > Pseudomonadales > Pseudomonadaceae > Pseudomonas > Pseudomonas sp. CGJS7. The sequence goes on from NZ_JBAMDI010000064.1 coordinate 24,924, forward strand.
GGCCACCGCCGCGTCGATGCCGCCTTCGATGGCGTCTTCGATTCCGCAGCCTTCGACCACCTGCAACGAATCCGGATCGGCGAGCGCGGCGCGCAGACCGGTTTCCAGATCGATCTCACGCGTGCTGTCGCCGAAGATGTTCCAGCAACCGGCGAGGTTTTCGCGATCGCGCGCGAACGGCCCGATCAAGGCGATGCGTTGCCCCGACTTGCGCAGCGGCAACAATTCGCCCGAGTTCTTGAGCAACACCACCGAACGCCGCGCCGCATCGCGGGCCAAGGCGTCGTGCTCGGCCAGATACGGCGCCGGGCCTTCGGCCGGCACCACCAGCGAGCGATAGGGATTGTCGAACATGCCCATCCGCGCCTTGACCTCGAGGATGCGCCGCACCGCAGCGTCCAAGGTCGCCAGGCTCACCGCGCCTTCGCCGACCAGCGCGGCCAGATGATCCATGAACACGCCGCTCTGCATGCTCATGTCCAGACCGGCGTTGAGGCTCAGTTGCGCAGCGTGCTTTTCGTCGGCGGCGTAACCGTGCGCGATCAATTCGAAATCGGAGGTGTAGTCGGAAACCACGAAGCCTTCGAAGCCCCATTGCTCGCGCAGGATGCCGGTGAGCAAATCGCGATTGGCCGTGGCCGGCACGCCGTTGATGTCGTTGAACGAACTCATCACCGTCAACGCGCCGGCATCGATGGCCGCCTTGAACGGCGGCAGATGCACCTCGTGCAAGGTCTGCGGCGACAGGTCGACGGTGTTGTAGTCCAGCCCTGCGCTGACCGCGCCGTAGGCGGCGAAATGCTTGAGCGTGGCCAGCAGCGAATCGTCCGCGGTCAGGTCCTCGCCCTGAAACCCGCGCACCCGCGCCGCGGCGAACTGCGCGGCCAGGAACGTGTCTTCGCCGGTGGTCTCGGCGACCCGGCCCCAACGCTGATCGCGGGCGACGTCGACCACCGGCGCGAAGGTCCAATGCAAGCCTTCGCGGGTGGCCTCCACCGCCGCCGCGCGCGCCGTGCGCCGCGCCAGTTCCGGCTCGAAACTGGCCGCTTCGCCGAGCGGGATCGGGAACACCGTGCGCATGCCGTGGATCACATCGGCGCCGAGCAACAGCGGGATGCCCAGCCGGCTCTGTTCGACCGCGATCCGCTGCAACTCGCGCCCTTCGGCCGCGCCGACGCCGTTGAACAAGGCGCCGACTTCGCCGGCCCGGATCATCTCGCGGGTGCGCTCGGGGCCCCACTGAAACGAGTCGGGATTCACGTCGAACGCGAACGGTCGGATCGAATCGGCCAACACCGAGAGCTGGCCGATTTTTTCCTGCAGCGTCATCCGGCCGAGCAGTGCATCGATATCAACGCGATCGGACATTACCTGCTGCACCTGTACGTGAAATTATCGTTTGTTTATGGTATGTAACCGATTACATGGCTGTCAACTTACGCGCTGCGGCAGCATACGGCCATAACCCATCGGTCTGATGCGTCGATGCGAAGCGCGTGTGCGCCCGGTCCTGAGCTGGGTCGGCCATCGATCCAACGCCGACGCCCTCGGCGCGTCTGAGAAGATGAGACAGCGCGGTCGTAGCCTGCGGCGATGGACGCATACAAAGCCCAGGTTCCGATCAAAGGCCGCGGCGCCGCCTCGCGCGTGCCCGGTCGCTTCGAACGCCGCATCGCCATCGGCGAGGACGACGGTTGGGGTTCGGTGTACGAAGACCTCGGCGACAACGCGCCGCGGCCGGCGACCACGGTGCAGGAGGAGCGCGCGCGCACGGTCATCAGCCGCAACAAGTCGCCGGACATCGGTTTTTCGCAGTCGCTCAATCCGTACCGCGGCTGCGAGCACGGCTGCGTGTACTGCTTCGCCCGGCCCAGCCATGCCTATCTGGATCTGTCGCCGGGGCTGGATTTCGAGACCCGTTTGTTCGCCAAGACCAACGCGGTGGAGCGCCTGCGCGAGGAACTGGCCAAGCCCGGCTATGTGCCTGCGCCGATCGCGCTAGGGATCAACACCGATGGCTATCAGCCGATCGAAAAGCGTTATCGGTTGACCCGCAACATTCTGGAATTGCTGGCCGAATGCGGGCATCCGGTGAGTTTCGTCACCAAGAGCGCGTTAATCGCGCGCGACATCGATCTGCTCGCGCGCATGGCCGAGCGGCAGTTGGTGAGCGTGTATCTATCGGTCACCAGCCTGGACAATCGCCTGTCCGCGAAACTCGAACCGCGCGCGGCGGCGCCGCATACGCGGCTGAAGACCATCGCCGCCTTGCATGAGGCCGGCGTGCCGGTCGGGGTGTTGGTGGCGCCGGTGATTCCGATGATTACCGACGCGGACCTTGAACACATTCTTGAAGCCGCGCGCGAGGCCGGCGCGGGCGCGGCGGGGTATGTGTTGCTGCGTCTGCCGCACGAGCTCAAGCAGATCTGGCGCGAGTGGCTGCAACTGCACTATCCCGATCGCGCCGCGCATGTGATGAGCCTGATGCAGCAGATGCACGGCGGTAAGGATTATCAGAGCGGGTTCGGTCAGCGCATGCGCGGGCAGGGGCCGTTCGCGGATTTGTTGGCGCTGCGGTTTCGCAAGGCGCATGCGCGGTTGGGATTTGGGCGGTTGCCGGCGTTGAGTACGGCGCATTTCAAGGCGCCGGTGGAGTCGTCCAGGCAAGGCGAGTTGTTTTAGCTCTCCCGCTTGCTTTTGCTCCCTCTCCCGCTTGCGGGAGAGGGTTGGGGTGAGGGCCGCTCTTAGTCCGCTGCGCAAGGCAAAAGCATTCGCGCCTTCGGCGCTCATCCCCTCACCCTAGCCCTCTCCCGCAAGCGGGAGAGGGGATAATTACGCGCTCACTGCTTCTAGTCCCTAATCCAGCTACTCGATCGCAAACGTCGCATTCACCGACGCATTAACGCTGATCTGCCCCACCGACAACGCCCCGCCTTCCGAAGCCTCGCCGCCACCCGCGTTCTGCATCACGTTCTGCATCATCTGCCCACCGCCCGCGCCCCAACCGCCGCCGCCGCGCCACCAGCCGCCCGAATACGATTCGGAAATCGACTGCACCGCGCCGCGCTTGACCCCCATCGCCTGAGTCAGCGCATCGGCCTTCTCCTTCGCCGCCTGCACCGCCAGCGCGCGCGCGGCATCGCGGTGCTTGCGCAACTGCGACGTCCGGAACTCGATGCCGTGGATGTATTGCACGCCATTGGCGAGCAAGCCCGACAAGACGTTCTCGAACTCATTCACACGCGTCAGCCGAATGCCGATGCTCTTGCGCACCACATAAACCAACGGCACCGCGCGCGCCTGGGTCAACGCGGCGCGGTTGTCGCTCTCGTACTCGTAACGCGGTTCGATGCTGATGTAATCGGTCTGCACGTCCTTGTCGGGCACGCCGTCGCGCTTGAGCAAGGCCAGCGCCGCGCGCACGCTTTCGTCGTTGAGCTTCTTGGCTTCGTCCAGGCGCGGATGGCGGGTTTCCACGCCGACGTTGAGCAGGATTTCGTCCGGCGCGACCTTGACCTCGGCCGACCCGGATACGCTGACGCTGCGTTGCCCCGGCGTCGGCGCCGTCGGGTACTGGGCCGCGGCGGGCAGGGACGACACGAGCAGCGAAACGAACAGCAACAACGAAGGTGCGTGCATGGCGCGGGCTCCTGATGGATGGGGTCGGGTGATGGGGCACGGCTGTTTCGAAGCAGGCTGTTTCGGCGCGTTCGCGCCCGGGGCTCAATGCGCGAAGTCGACATCCTCCGCGTTCAGCGCATAGACCCTCGGACCGAAGCTGCGCACATTCGTCAAGGTCGCGTTGTGGTGCGCGCGGATCCACGCCGCATCGGCATGCGGTTTGTCGTGGGTGGTGTGGCCGTCGGCGATCAGGGTCACCGGATAGCCCAAGGCCAAGGCGCCACGCACGCTGGTGTCGACGCAGAATTCGCTGGCGTAGCCGCAGATCAGCAACCGGTCCACGCCCAGCTCGCCCAGCCGCGCGTGCAGGTCGGTGCGGAAGAACGAGTCGGGCGTGGTCTTGCGCGCGAAGCCGTCGCCCTCGCGCACCTGCAAGCGCGGGTCCAGCGCCCAGCCCTCGCCGCCGTGCGGCATCGGCGAATCGGCGCCGGCCTCGTGTTGCACGAAGATGACCGCGACCTGGGCGGCGCGCGCGCGTTCGGCCAGCGCGTTGATGCGCTCGATCGTCGCCGCGGCCTGCGCCGGCGGCGGATCGGTTTCGAACAAAGCGCGTTGCACATCGATCACCAACAAAGCCGCCGCCATGCCGTCCGTCCTCGTTCCGGGTGCGGCTATCCTAAGCGCTGACCGCCGCCGCCGCGCAGGCCGCCGAAGCCGACCGATCGCGCGCTTTGCGCGCGCGCGCCGGCGGGCTAGCCTTAGCCGGTCGCGGTGCCGTCGCGGCGCCCGCCTCTGGAGTCCCGACGTGCCCGAATCGCTGTCCCAGCTGTGGCAGGATCTGATCCGCATCCCCCATCTGAGCCTGTACCTGACGGCGGGGTGGATGTTCTATCTGATCTGGCTGGGCCTGTGGATCGTGCTGCAGAAGCGCGAACCGGTAGCGACCATCAGCTGGCTCGTCAGCCTGGCGGCGCTGCCGTACATCGGCTTCTTCATCTATTACTTCTTCGGCCCGCAGCGCATCCATCGCCAGCGCCTGCGCCGGGTGCGCGCGCGCGCCGCGCTGCCGCCGCCGCCGCCCGGGCTGACACCGTCGCAGGAGGCGATCGAGCTGGCCCGGCTCGGCCAGGCCACCACCGGCCTGCCGCCGACCACCGCGACCGCGGCCCAACTGCTGATCGACGGCGGCGCCAAGTATTCCTCGCTGCTGGCCGACATCGCCCAGGCGCGCGAGCACATCCACCTGGAGTACTACATCTACCAACCCGACCGCACCGGCACCGCCTTGCGCGACGCGCTGATCGAACGCGCCCGCGCCGGGGTCAAGGTGCGGATGCTGCTCGACGCGGTCGGTTCGGGTTCCACCTCCAACCGCTTCGTGCAGCCGTTGCTGGACGCGGGCGCGGAAGTGGCGTGGTTCCATCCGATGAAGCTGCGCTGGTTCTGGCGGCGGCCGTGGTTGAACCTGCGCACCCACCGCAAGATCGTGGTGATCGACGGCAAGATCGGCTACACCGGCGGCATCAACATCACCGATGAGGAAGACGAACGCCTGCGTGCGGACGCCTACCGCGATCTGCACCTGCGTCTGCAAGGCGACGTGGTGCGCGAGCTGGAATTGGTGTTCATCGAAGACTGGTGCTACGCCACCGGCCAGCCGCCGATCAAACAGATCCATCTGGCGCCGCAGCCGGGCACGATCGCCGCGCAGGTGGTCAGCTCGGGCCCGGACTCGGGTTGGGAAGCGATCCACCGCGTCCACGTCGGCGCCATCCACGCCGCGCGCCGGCGGGTGTGGCTGGTCACCCCGTACTTCGTCCCCGGCGAAGCCGCGCGCATGGCGCTGACTTCGGCGGCGCTCGGCGGGTTGGACGTGCGTCTGCTGGTGCCCAAGCTCAGCGACAGCCGCCTGGTCACCTACGCGGCGCGCTCGTACTTCGACGAACTGCTCGAAGCCGGGGTGAAGATCCACGAGTACGGCCCGCGCATGCTGCACACCAAGGCGCTGCTGTGCGACGACGAAATGGCGATCATTGGCAGCGCCAATTTCGATCACCGCAGCTTCCGGCTGAATTTCGAGATCTCGGTGATGTTCTACAACGCCACCTTGGCCGGCGAGCTGGCCGCGTTGATCGAACAGGAATGCTCGCGCGCCCCGCGCGTGCGCGGCGACCGCTCGCGTTCGCTGTGGCGCACGCGGTTGCCGGAGGCGTTGGCGCGGTTGGTGTCGCCGTTGCTTTGAGCTATTGCGGCAGTCGCTGCTTAATCCCAGCTAGCCGCCGTCCCCTCCCCACCCGTCATTCCGGCGAAAGCCGGAACCCATTTTGATCTTGCTTTTCTTCGCTCACACGCGGGAACGGCAACAGCAAAGTCAAAATGGGTTCCGGCTTTCGCCGGAATGACGGGGTGGAGAATAACGGGGTGGGGAAGACGCCGCCTTTGGCGCCGTGCCGCTGCACCAGGCAATAAGTCCACAAGCAAGACGGAAACCGAGTGACCTAGCGGCGCACCGCCATCGCCCTGGCCACCAAGCCCTCGGTTCAGCCCCACCGCCGACCCGCGCCGATGTGCCGGCGGTCGCAACCAGGGCCGGCCCTAGCTGTCCGCGCCACCGGCCCGCGCTACACTCGACCCGGGCCCGCCGAGGCCCACGGTGCGGGGTCCGCATGGCGCGGAACCGGCCGGAGAGGGGATGTCGAATTCGTCATGGAGCACGCCGCAATGCCCTGGGTTTACCTGCTGCTGGCCATCGCCTCATTCGCGCTGGCACTGAAGACCACCTCGACCCCGTTGATGGCCGTCGGCCTGCTGGCCGCGCTCGGCCTGCTGATCGCCGGGGTCATGAGCCTGCTGGCGCGGCGGTTGGACAATTCCAGCCGCGACGTCTCCTACATCATCGATCCGGCCGAACTGCGCCGCCTGCGCGAGCAGGCCGAAGCGCGCAAGCTCGCCGCCAGCCAGTCCGAACCGCCGCAGCGCTGATCCGCCGCGGCGCGCGACAGCGCATCGCCTCGTTCGAGCACACTCGCCACGCGCGCGGCCAAACCGCGCACTCGCCGTCGCGCGCGCGGCGCGTTAGGCTTTCGCCATGACTGTCCTCAGTGTCAACGTCAACAAGATCGCCGTGCTGCGCAACTCGCGCGGCGGCGCCGAACCCGATGTGCTGCGCGCCGCGCGCGCCTGCCTGGACGCCGGCGCGCACGGCATCACCGTGCACCCGCGCCCCGACGCTCGCCATATCCGCGACTACGACGTGCTGGCGCTGGCCGAATTCGCCCACGCGCGCGGCGTCGAATTCAACATCGAAGGCAACCCGTTCGCGCCGCCGCGCGCCGGTTATCCCGGGCTGCTGGAGCTGTGCCGACTGGCGCAGCCGGCGCAGGTCACGCTGGTGCCCGACGGCGACGATCAGCTGACCTCCGATCACGGCTTCGACTTCGAACGCGACGCCCAGCGCCTGCAACCGCGCATCGCCGAATTGCGCGAGCTGGGCTGCCGGGTCAGCGTCTTCGCCGACGCCGACCGCGAAGGCATCGAACGCGCGGCCGAGTTGGGCGCGCAGCGGGTCGAGCTCTACACCGGGCCGTATGCGGAAGCCTTCGCCGCAGGCCGCACGCAGCAGGCCTTGGCGCTGTTCGCCGACGCCGCCCGCCGCGCGCAAGCGGCGGGTTTGGGCGTCAATGCCGGTCACGATCTCAGCCAGGCCAACCTCGGCGCGTTCTTGCGCGGGGTGCCGAATGTGCTTGAGGTGTCGATCGGCCATGCCTTGATCAGCGAGGCCTTGTACGACGGGTTGGATGCGACGGTGCGGGGTTATTTGCGGGCGATTGCCGGGGCGGGTTGAGGCGTTCGGTCGCGCGCTCAGCGTTCTCCTCTTTCTCTACCGCTTCTCTCGTGATCTCCCAAACCGTCATTCCCGCGAACGCGGGAATCCAGGGCCTTTCGAGCGAAAACCTTTGAAGCCTCTGGATCTGGAATCTGCCTAAGCGAGGGGCGCCCCCGCGCTGTCGTAAACAACGGCGTCATCGACTTCAAGCCTCTCGCTCGAAAAGCCCTGGATTTCCGCGTTCGCGGGAATGGCGGCTTTGAGAAAGGCGATTAGAGGTTAGGGCCGGCCAGCCCCCGCGCTGTCGTAGGCATCGGCGTCATCGACTTCAAGCCTCTCGCGCGAAAGGCCCTGGATTCCCGCCTTCGCGGGAATGACGGCTTTAAGAGTGGCGATTGGGAGTTTGGGTGGCGAGCAACAAAAAGACCGCCCGAAGGCGGTCTCTTTGTTTGCAAGCCACTTGGCCGACAGCGCGATTTCAACTCGCTCCCCGACTGGCTCGACCGGTTCGGCCATTGAACCGAAGCGCCAAGCGAATCCCCGCCGAATCAACGCGTCGAAATATTCCGCACGCCGCTTTCCTTCGCGGCCGACAAGGCATGAGCGAACCCTTGATAGTCGGCGTCCGCGTTCGCAGCGACTTCGACGATCGTATTCGGCTCGGCCTGCACGATCGACTTCAACGCGGCCGGCAATTCGGCAGCGCTCAGCGATTGGCCGTCGAGATCGAAACTGCCGTCCTGCTGGACCATCAGCTGCGACTTCGGCAACGGTTTGTCTTTCGTATCCGGCCCCGGATAGGGCAGGGTGAGATTGAGGTTTCCGGTCAACGCCGGCGCGGTCACCATGAAGATGATCAGCAAGACCAGCATCACGTCGACCAACGGGGTGACATTGATCTCGGCCACCGTGGAGTTGGCGGAGTAGGTGGAATCGGAATACGCGGAGCCGGCCATAAGCATCTCCTTCCTTGGGCGGGTTGCCCGCTTTTACGTTAAGCCCGTCACGGTCTTGCAGGCAAGCGGTTGCGAACCCCCACCGACCGACCGCGGCCGCGACTCGGTTCCGGACGACGGCCAGGCCTCGCGTTCGCCTGGCTGCGCGCGGGCCGGCATCCGCGTTCGCACCGATCACTGGCGCTCCGGCGACGCAAAAAAAAACGCCGCCCGGGAGGGCGGCGTTCTCACGACGGTAAGCGTCGGTTCCGGGCAGGATTACTTCTGGACGAAACCGATCTTTTTCATGTCTGCGTTTTTGGCGTAAGCCAGCACCTTGGCGAGGATGCCGTATTCGGCGTCTTCGTTGGTGTCGATTTCTAGCAGAGGTTGATTGGTGGGATCGCGTTGAACCGTTTCCTTCATCATCCCCGGGATCGCCGTAAGCGGCGTGGGGTTGTTGTTCCAGAACACCTGGCCCGTGGCATCGATCCGCAGCGTGATCGGCGGCGGCGGTTCCTGCGTTACGGGCGGCGGGTTCAACGTCGGTTGCGGCAGGTTGACGTCGATCGGGTAAGACACCGTGGGCGCGGTGACCATGAAGATGATCAACAGCACCAACAGCACGTCGACCAGCGGGGTCACGTTGATGTCGGAGATCGCACCGCTATCGGAGTTACTGCTGAAAGCCATGTCTACGGTCTCCGATTAACGTTCTTTGATCGCGACGAAGCCGACCTTGCGCATGCCTTGACGCTGCGCAAGGGTGACCACGGTGTTCACGACCTTGTACTTCGTGGTGCGATCGCCGCGGACGTTGATCTGCGGCTGCGGCGTCTTCTGCGCTTCGACCGACAGACGGCTTTCCAGCTGGTCCAGGGTCACCGGCTCGTCGTTCCAATAGATCGAGCCGCTTTCCTGGATCGCCAGCGTGATCGGCGGCGTCTTCGTCGCATCCGGTTCCACTTTGGCGAGAGTGGCTTCGGGCAGTTTGATTTCGACCTTATGGGTCATCAGCGGTGCGGTGATCATGAAGATGATCAACAGCACCAGCATCACGTCCACCAGGGGCGTGACGTTGATGGTAGCCATCGGGCCGTTGTCGTTGCCTGTACTGAAGGCCATGTCCGAACTCCAACTACGCTAGAAGTGAAGGCGTGTACTAGATCAGCGCTTGTTCGACACTTCGCCGACGCGCGAGCCGGTAGCGAAGAAGTCGTGCAGATCGTGCGCGAAGGTGTCGAACTTGTTGTTCGTGACGCGGTTCAGGCGGACGAAGAAGTTGTACGCAAGCACCGCCGGGATCGCGACGAACAGACCGATGGCGGTCATGATCAGCGCCTCGCCGACCGGGCCGGCGACGGCCTGAATCGAGGACTCGCCGCTGGCGCCCAGGCGCAGCAGGGCGTGGTAGATGCCCCACACGGTGCCGAGCAGGCCGACGAACGGCGCGGTCGAGCCGACGGTGGCGAGCACGGTCAGACCGGCTTCCAGACGCGAGCTTTCGCGGGTCACGGCCTGACGCAGGGCGCGATCGACGAACTCGGAACGGTTCAGCGACTCGACCAGGCGCGAACCTTCGTGGCGCTGGTGGTGAGCGGCGGCCTGAGCGGCGTCCAGGGCGATCTTGGAGAACGGCTCGCTACGCGACTGTTCTTCCATGTAGCGGATCGCGTCCTGCGCGTTCGGGGTTTCCCAGAACGTGCTGACGACGCGGTCGGACGAACCGCGCAGACGCAGATTCTTGACGAAATTGATGACGATCCAATAGACCGACAGAACCGACATCAGCGTGAGCGTGATGAACACGATCCAGCCGACGAGGTCGAAGTTCTGCAACAGATGCGAGAAGCTCATCTGCTGAAGCGCTTCAGCGTTGGAGCCTCCGGCGGCGGCGGTGGTGGTTTGCTGCAGCATGACGCTTACCTTTGAATGTCGTGGAAAGGAAAGAAAGGTCTTACGGAGTAACTTTGAGCACGAGGCGGACCACTGTCACGCCGAACCCGATCAGGTCGGCGGGACGAAATCGACGGGCACTCGAACGCGGCTGGCGATCGGTTGGCCGTTGCGTATCTCGGGGTTGAAGCGCCACTTGCGCGCGGCATCCATGGCCGCTCGATCCAGGTTCCGGTTACGGCTGGACTTTTCGACCTGCACGTCCAGCACGTTGCCTTGGGCGTCGATGCTGATCACGAGGACTACGGTACCGCCCACGCCCTGACGGGCTTCGGTCGGCGGGTATTTGGGCGGGTTCAGACGGCGCGAGGACGGATCCACGCCCGAACCGATATCGCTGGCCGTGCTCGGCGGCGACGGCGGAGCCGGCGGCGGAGCGGGCGGATCGATCGGGCTCGGATCGAGGTTCTCGATCGGCGGCTGTTCCGGCGGCGGCGGCGTCGGAGTCGGACGCGGCGGAGACAGCTCCTTGGGAGGCTGCTTGATCTCCTTGGGCGGTTCCGGCGGCGGCGGCGGCGGCGGCGGGGGCGGCGGCGGCGGCTTGATGATGTTCACCATCACCGTCTCCTCCTGATCTTGCTGTTGCGCAGGCGGGGTCATCGGGGCCAGCAACAGCAGGAGCGCCGCGGCATGCACGGCGATCGCGCAGGAGATACCGGCAATACGTGCCCAGTTCAAACCTTCGCGGTCGTCATCATTCCTAACTTGGAGTTCGAGGTCTTGCGTCATGCCGTCAGCTCGGGAGGTGTTTCCGGACGCCAGAGCGCCTCGGGCCATCGTTCGGTTCCTGCAACCGTTTCCAGTCGCGGGAACCTCCTAGCATATACCAAACCGCGTCACAGGTTCCAAGCGCGGTTAGTCTCTTAACGCTGAAATTACTTGCCTTTCAGCGCAAGAATCTTCTTGGCGTCGTCGGGTTTCTTAACACCCTTCGCGATCGCCTGCTGGGCGGCTTCCTTGGCCTCGGGGATGCGGTCTTCCTGCCACAGTACGCGGGCGAGATTCAGGTACGTCTCACCGTCCGGTGCGAGCGGAGCCGCTTTCTTGTAGGCGTCGATCGACTTGGCGCTTTGATCGGAGAAGTAATAGGACTGGGCCAGGGCCACGTAGGCCTGGTAGTCCGGCTTGAGGATGCCCTTCTCCAGGCCTTCGGTGATCACGCCCGCCGCCTGCTTCTCCTTACCGTCGAGATTCAAGTAAGTGGAGTACAGCTGGCGGTAGTCCTTGTCTTCGTTGAACTGGCCGGCGGCGCGGACTTTCTCCAGCACCGTGGCGGCCTTGTCGAGCATGTCGGACTGCGAGTAGACCGCGGCGACGTTCATCTGCGCGCGCTTGTCGTTGGGCGACTTGGCGGCGATGGCTTCGGCGACCTTGGCCGCTTCGGCGCCCTGGTTGTTCTCGACGTAGCTGGCCATCAGCAGCTGCTGCCACTCGGCCTTGGGTTCCGGCGTCGCGTCGATCGCTTCCTTGATGACCTTGGCGGCCTCCGGGAAACGCTCCAGACGGTACAGCGCGTTGCCCTTGACGATCAGGTGTTCGGGCTTGGTGCTCTTGGACTCGCTGAGGAAGCGCTCCATGGTCGCCAGCGATTCGGCGTACTGGTCTTCCTGCAGTTGCAGCTGGGCCAGCACGAACATGCGGTCGAAGTGGCTGTTGTTGTCCAGGCCGCCGATGTCGATGGCCTTCTTCAGGTACTCCATCGCGGCCTTGTTGTCGTCGGCGTCGTAGGCGACCTGGAAACCGATCTGGGCGGCGAAGGAACGCTCGTAGGCGTTCAAGGCGCTGTCGGCGATGATCGCGTCGGCCTGGGCGCGGGCGTCGGCGGTCTTCTCCTTGTCGAAGGCGTCCATCATCTTCTGCAGCTTGGAGCCGCCCTTGGACGAAGCCTTGGCCTCCGGCGAGGTGCGCGTCGCGTTGGGGTACTGCTCGACCTGCTTGGCCGAACCCTTGTTGTTCTTGGCGGCGCGGCGCTCGGCGGCGCGGTCGGCCGCGGCCTGGGCACCGCCCTGGGCGTTGACCTGGGTGACGGCGCCGAACACCAGCACAGCGCCGATGGCGGCTGCGAGCAGGGTGCTATGGCGGGTGGGTTGCTTGTTCATGGACTCACCTCTAAGGGCTCAGCGGCCGCAGACCAGGGGCCTTGCGGCGGGAACGGCGCAAGGCCAAGGGGCCGCCAACCTAACAGAAACCTGGGGCGGCGCGATACGGGTCTGCACACCCTTTTCACAGTCGATGTTATCCACACTTCGGCGTACGGCCGCCGGCGCGGGCCTGTTCGTAGGTCGGCATCAGCGCCCCGGCGCGGGCGCCGAGCTCCTGGATCCGGGCCGCCGGATCGGGGTGGGTGGACAGCCATTGCGGCGGCCGCGAGCCGCCCGCGGACATCATGTTCTGCCACAGGTTCACCGCCTGGCGCGGGTCGTATCCGGCCTGGGCCATCAGCCGCTGTCCGACCACGTCCGCCTCGCTTTCCTGGGTACGCGAGCCCGGCAGCAGGAACGCGGTCTGCAGCGCCGCGCCGCCCAGCTGGCTGGTGGCGCTGGCGGCGCCTTCGCCGTAGCGCGCGCCCATCAGGCTGCCGAGCACGTTCAGCGCGACCTGGCTGCTCATCTGGCGGGTGATGCGCTCGTCGTGATGGCGCGAAACCACGTGGCCGATCTCGTGCGCGATCACCGCCGCGAGCTGGTCCTGGTTCTTGGCGACGGTGAATATTCCCGTGTTCACGCCAACCTTTCCGCCAGGAAGGGCAAAGGCGTTGGGCGAATCGTCGACGAATACCGCCACTTCCCAGTTGGCCTGCCAGGCCTGCGGCAGCTCGCGGGTGATCGAGCCGACCACGCAGCGCACGTAGGCGTTCTGGCGCGAATCGTTGCTGACCCGTTGCTTGCTTTTGGCCTCGGCGAAGGCCTGGGCGCCCATCTGGTCGAGTTGCGCCTGCGAGATCCCGCCGATGCGCTGGGTGCGCCCGGTGGGCGAGGTGGTAGTGGCGCAGGCGGCGACGACCGTGGCGATCGACAGTCCGAGCAGAAGGCGTTTCATCGCAGGCTTTCCCCGTAGCGTTGCCAACCTTGTAGCGCCGCGTGGATTAACGAATCGTCAATTGCCGGCGCCGCGCTCAGGGCCCGGCCATCAGCGCCGCGCAGGCGACCAGATTGTTGCCGGCATGGGCCAGATAGGCGGTCCACAGGCTGCCGGTGCGGCGGTAAATCCAGGCGAACAGCCCGCCCATGACCGCGTACACCGACCACAGCAGCAGCATGCCCCAGCCGCGGCTGGCGCCCAGGCCGGGCGGTTCGTGGACCAAGGCGAAAGCCAGCGAACTCAGCGCCAGCCCGAGCCAGGGCCGGCCGGCGGCCCACAGCCGCCCGAACAGGACCCGGCGGAACAACAGCTCTTCGTAGGCCGGCGCGATCAGCACCGCGAACACCACCACCGCGATCGGATGGCTGGCGATGATCTGGGCGAACGCCTGATTGGTCGGAGTCAGATCGATGCCCGCGTGTTGCGCGAACTTGCTGATCGAAGCGCTGAAAAAAGTGCAGGCCAGGATCGCCGTGGCGATCCAGCCGAAGCTGGCCGGATGCCACAGCGCGCGCCACGATGCGCGCCGCTCGACCGCGTTCGCACTTCGACGAAAGTAGTAGACGATCAGCGCGCTGATCGCGGTCGCAACCAGGCTGATCGCGACCGTAATCGGCAAATCCGGCGCGGTTTGCGCGGACGCGACGCCGCGCAAGGTTTGCGCGAAGGTCCACGCGGCGATGCCGGCCATCGACAATCCGGCCAGCAAGGCCAGCGAAAGCAGCAGGTCGATGAAGAAACCGGCGACCGCGGCGAAGGCGGAAACCGGAGGCGTCGGCGCTGGCGCGGCGGACGCAGTGCGCGTGCCGCGCGATCGGATGCCGGCACCCGGACCGAGTTCGCTCGATCCGGGCGGGCGATCCCCCGAAGGGGACTCAGACGTCGAGATTGGCCACCTTCAGCGCGTTGTCCTCGATGAACTCGCGACGCGGTTCGACGATGTCGCCCATCAAGGTGCTGAAGATCTGATCGGCGGCCACCGCATCCTCGATCCGCACCTGCAGCAGGCGACGGGTTTCTGGGTTGACCGTGGTGTCCCACAACTGCTCGGGATTCATTTCGCCCAGGCCCTTGAAGCGCTGGATCGCGCGGCCCTTCTTGGCCTCTTCCAGCAACCACGCCTGCGCCTGGGCGAAGCTGGTCACCGCCTGGGCGCGATTGCCGCGCAGGATCTGCGCGCCCTCGCGGATCAGGCCGTGCAGCAGCTCGGCGGCCTCGCGCAACGAGCGCAGCTCGCCGCCTTCGAACGCCGACAGCGGCAGCACTTGGGTCAGTTGCTGGCCCATGTGGCTGCGGGTCACCAACAGCGCGGCCTGACGGGTTTCGTTGGCCGGGTGCAGTTGCAAGCTGTAGCGCGGCTTGCCCAGACCGGTTTCGTTGAGGCGTTTTTCCAGCGCATCGAGTTCGTGGCGCTCATCGATGTTCTTGAGCAGATGCGCGGTGTCCAGACGGGTGAAATCGATCAGCGTCTGCAACACGTTGGGATCGTAACGGTGCGCGTTGCGGGCGATGGTTTCCTTGGCGCCGGCATAGGCCAGCAGCAGTTTCTCCAACGCCGCGCCTTCGATCGGCGGCTCGCCGGCGGCCGGAATCAGCGCCGCGCCTTCGACCGCGTTGTTGGCCAGGTACTGGTCCAGCGCCGCGTCGTCCTTCAGATAGATCTCGTTCTTGCCCTGCTTGATCTTGTACAGCGGCGGCAGGCCGATGTAGACGTGGCCGCGCTCGATCAGCTCCGGCATCTGCCGGTAGAAGAAGGTCAGCAACAAGGTGCGGATGTGCGAGCCGTCGACGTCGGCGTCGGTCATCAGAATGATGCGGTGGTAGCGCAGCTTGTCGGGGTTGTATTCGTCCTTGCCGATGCCGGTGCCCAGCGCGGTGATCAAGGTGCCGACTTCGGCGCTGCCGAGCATGCGGTCGAAACGCGCGCGTTCGACGTTGAGGATCTTGCCCTTGAGCGGCAGGATCGCCTGGGTCTTGCGGTTGCGGCCTTGCTTGGCTGAGCCGCCTGCGGAGTCGCCCTCGACGATGAACAGTTCGGACTTGGCCGGATCTTTCTCCTGGCAGTCGGCGAGCTTGCCGGGCAGGCCGGCGATGTCGAGCGCGCCCTTGCGGCGGGTCAGGTCGCGGGCCTTGCGCGCGGCTTCGCGCGCGGTCGCCGCTTCGATGATCTTGCCGGTGATGGCGCGGGCTTCGTTGGGGTGTTCTTGGAGGAACTCCTCCAAACGTGCACCGAACGTGCTCTCAACTACCGGACGGACCTCGGAACTGACCAGTTTTTCCTTGGTTTGCGAGGAAAAGCTGGGATCGGGCACCTTCACCGACAGCACCGCGATCATGCCTTCGCGCATGTCCTCGCCCGACAGGGCGATCTTGGACTGCTTGGCCGCGCCGCTCTTTTCGATGTAGCTGGCCAGGGTGCGGGTCAGCGCGGCGCGGAAACCGATCAGGTGGGTGCCGCCGTCTTTCTGCGGGATGTTGTTGGTGAAGCAGAACATCGTTTCCTGGTAGGAATCGGTCCACTGCAACGCCACGTCCACGGTGATGCCGTTCTGCTCGCCCGACACCGAGATCACGTTCGGGTGCAGCGGGGTCTTGACCTGGGCCAGATGCTCGACGAACGAGCGGATGCCGCCCTCGTACTGGAACACGTCGCGGCGGCCTTCGCCGCGCTCATCGACCAGGGTGATCTTGACGCCCGAGTTGAGGAACGACAGCTCGCGCAGGCGCTTGGCCAGGATGTCGTAATGGAATTCGACGTCGGTGAAGATCTCCACCGCCGGCTTGAAGCGCAGCAGGGTGCCGCGCTTTTGCGAGGCTTCCAGCTGCTTGAGCGGATACACCGGCTCGCCCAGCGCGTATTCCTGCTGGTGGTGGTGGCCGTCGCGCCAGATGTCGAGCCAGAGCTTTTCCGACAGCGCGTTGACCACCGACACGCCGACGCCGTGCAGACCGCCGGAAACCTTGTAGCTGTTGTCGTCGAACTTGCCGCCGGCGTGCAGCACGGTGAGGATCACCTCGGCCGCCGAGACGCCTTCTTCCTTGTGGATGTCGACCGGGATGCCGCGGCCGTTGTCGTAGCACGAGGCCGAACCGTCCTCGTGCAAGGTCACGATCACGTCGTCGGCGTGGCCGGCGAGGGCCTCGTCGATCGCGTTGTCGACCACTTCGAAGACCATGTGGTGCAGGCCGGTGCCGTCGTGCACGTCGCCGATGTACATACCGGGACGCTTGCGCACGGCCTCCAGACCGCGCAAGACGGTGATCTTGCTGGAGTCGTAGGTCTGCGGCAGCGGCGCCGATTCGGACGAGGGGTCTTGCGAGGGGTCGTGCTCGGCGTTGGTCATTGCGTCGAAAGGCTCCGACGACGCGGTATCCGGCGGGGCCGCCGGGCGCGTCGAGACACATAAATAAGTGATTGCAAGTATAGCAGGCGGGAGAGGGCGGCCCTACGTGGCCCTTCACGTGGCCTGAGGCCGCCGTGAGGCGGCTCGCGGGCGCCCGGGAGCGGCCCGGGCGGCCGAGGCGGGGGTAACGGCCGGCTGAGCGCCTTTGCGAGCCTAGGAGATGGGGCTGGATCGGGCGGTTTTAAACCCGAATCAGCGGTTGGGCGCGATGTTTCACGTGGAACACCCGCTATCGGCTTAGCTGCGGGCAAAACATCGCGGTCCCATGGGCACCATCACGATGCATGCAGCTCCCAGCGCCCTGGATCTGGCCGAAGACTACCTGTAGGAGCGGCGCGAGCCGCGACCGCGCCACCACACAAACATCGCAAGCCCCATGGATCCCCAGGGGCTTACTGCTGACTCAACATCCCATGTTCCACGTGGAACCTAGCCAGCTCCACCTGCATCCCCGCCAACGCCGGCGGCGCCTCGGTCCCGGTGATGAACACCTGAGCCCGCGACGCCAACAATCGCTCCAGCACCCGCAGCTGATGATTGCGGTCCAGCTCCGAGGCCAGATCGTCCAAAGCCACCACCGGCCACTCGCCGCGGATCGCCGCATGGTGCTCGGCCTGGGCGAGCAAGGCCGACAGCGCGGTCAGCTTGGCCTGCCCACGCGACAGCGCATCGCGGCCGGGAATCGCGCCGAACCCGATCTTCCAGTCCGCGCGGTGCGGGCCGACCGAGGTGTACCCCGCCAGTTGGTCCCGATCCCGGGCCAACAGCAGCGCATCCGCTAACGGGAAGTCATCGCGGCGCCAGCCGGGAGCGTAATCCAGCCGGACTTCGCCCAAAGCGGGGGCCAGATCGGCCGCCAACGCGGCAAATCGCGGCTGCAGTTCGTCCAGATACTGCTGACGCCGCCGGGTCAGGGGTTCGCCGGAGTCGGCCAGCTCCCGATCCCAGGCATCCAGCTGCCCGTCCCGCGCCCGCGCCTTGAGCAGGGCGTTGCGTTGCTTCAGTGCCCGGGTGTAACGCCGCCACAGCGGGGTGAAGTCCTGTTCCACGTGGAACAATCCCCAATCGAGGTAGCGCCTGCGGATTTCCGCCGCTCCGGTGATGAGCGAGTGGCTGCCCGGTTCGAAGCTGACCACGGCCAAAGCCGCGCATAGCTCCCCAAGCTGGGAGACCGCCGATCCGTCCAATCGGCCGGTCCACTCCTGGCCGCTGTGGCGCAAACCGGCCTTGCGGCGCTGGTCGCGCTTGGCTTCCTGCCATTCGACGAAGACTTCCAGGGCCGGATCGCCGGAGCGGACGAGTCCATCGCGGACGCGGCCGCGGAAGCTGCGGCCGTAGGCCATCAGATGCAGGGCTTCGAGCAGGCTGGTTTTGCCCGCGCCGTTCTCGCCGGTGATCAGATTGATCCCGGGCGCCGGCAACAAGCTCACTTCGGCGAACCGGCGGAGACCGCGGGCGTCCAGGCGGGTTACGTGCATGGGGAAATGATCGCAGATTGGGTGGGGCGGGATGGGGCTTGCGTCGTGGCGGGAACGGAAGAGATGACCGAGGCCCTTCTCCCGCTTGCGGCGCCCGAAGGGTGTGCAAGGCTGAGAAGGTGGTCCGAAGGACCGGATGAGGGCGCGCGGAGTTGCCGGATAGCGTCGCGACCTGGGTTGCCCTCACCCCAACCCCTCTCCCGCAAGCGGGAGAGGGGCTATACCCGTCGCTTATGCCTGGCGTATCGACACCCGACGCCGGCAGAACCAACGAAAACGCCCGGCTGGAGAGCCGGGCGCTTCATGTTCCACGTGGAACCGAATCTTCCGATCCGGCGGACCCGCCAGTTACAGCCGCAGCGGCATCACCACATGCCGGCAACGCTCGTTCGAAGCCTCACGCACCAGCGCCGAGGAATTCGCATCGCGCAGCGCCAACACCACATGCTCATCGCGCAACGCGGTCAAGGCATCGAGCAGATAGTTGACGTTGAAGCCCACCGCCAGGTCGTCGACCTTGGTGTCGGCTTCGACTTCTTCCTGCGCCTCTTCCTGTTCCGGGTTGTGCGCGCTGATCTTGAGCTGGCCCGGCGAAACCTCGATGCGCACGCCGCGGTACTTCTCGTTCGACAGAATCGCCGCGCGCTGCAGCGAAGCGCGCAGCACTTCGCGCTCGATCCGCACTTCCTTGTCGGCACCGATCGGAATCACCGCCTCGTAATCGGGGAAGCGGCCGTCGATCAGCTTGCTGGTGAAGGTGACATCGTCGCGCTTGATCCGGATGTGGCCGCGGCCCATTTCCAGCTCGACTTCGCGATCGCCGCCTTCCAGCAGGCGCTGCAGTTCCTGCACGCCCTTGCGCGGCACGATGATCTGGCGCTTGGTCTGGGCGCTGCCTTCGTACGGCGCTTCGCACAGGGCCAGGCGGTGGCCGTCGGTGGCCACGCAACGCAGGCTGGTTTCGCGCAGGTCGAACAGCAGACCGTTGAGGTAATAGCGCACGTCCTGCTGGGCCATCGCGAACGCGGTGCGTTCGATCAGTTCCTTCAGCGCCGCTTCCGGCACCCGCACCCGCTCGGTGGCTTCGACTTCGTCGATCGACGGGAAGTCGTTGGCCGGCAAGCTGGCCAGGGTGAAGCGCGAACGGCCGGCCTGGACGGTGATCTTCTCGGCCGTCTGACTGACCGTGACCTTGCTGCCGTCGGGCAGGGCGCGAACGATCTCGAACAGCTTGCGCGCCGGGATCGTGGTTTCGCCGTCCTTCGCATCGTCCACGGCCACCCGGGAAATCATTTCGACTTCCAGATCGGTACCGGTCAGCGACAGCTGCCCGTTAGTGACCTGTACCAGCAGGTTGGCGAGGACCGGCAAGGTCTGCCGACGTTCGACGACATTGACCACTTGGGCCAACGGCTTGAGAAAGACTTCGCGTTGCAGACTGAAACGCATGCGGACCCCTTGGCCGTCTGTGGGCGCAAGCCCAATTACTAAAGAGATGTATAAATCAAAAGCTTAGTGGCGGTGGAGCGGCGAAAATCGCTGGAAAACTGGCTTAAGCCATTGATCCGTAAGCGAAATTCGGTACTTCAAAAGCGGGTAGAACCCGGCTTAAAGACCGGGTGAAACCTGTGGATAAATTCAGCGCCAGACGGCGGCCGGTAAATTATCCACAGCTTGTGCGAATCTCATCCCCTAAGTTATGCCTTTGACATCAGTAACTTAGGGATTACCTTAGTGTCGTCGCCAGGCAAACCGCTGTCGGCGACCGTAGCCAAGCCCAGAACCCGCATGCCCCGTCCCGATTCCCGCCGCTGCCTGCCTTGCGATCTCGATACCGATGAGCGCGGCGCGCAAGCGCGGTTGAAGCACGGATCGGGCCTGCGATCGAAGCTACCCGCTACCTCGGCCCCGAACAGCGACAGGACCGGGTGAGCCGAACCCGTCGCAGGCCTGGATCGGCCCGCCTCGGGATCGCGTTTCGACCTGCGCGCTGGCCGCGACGGCCGCAGCGCTGAATCGAAACGGCGAAACCTTCGGATCGGTTGCTTCCCGACCGCCTGCGGCCCGCGTCGCCGCGGCCGCGGAACGATCGTTTACTCGCTCAGCTTACGAATCAACTTGTCCCAGTCTTCCCGCAGTTTGCCGTCGGTTTCCATCAAGGTGCGGATCTGACGGCAAGCATGCAGAACGGTCGTGTGGTCGCGACCGGCGAAGGCATCGCCGATCTCCGGCAACGAGTGTTCGGTCAGTTCCTTGGTCAACGCCATAGCCATCTGGCGCGGACGGGCGAGCGAACGGGTGCGCCGTTTCGACAACAAGTCCTTGATCTGGAGGCCGTAGTAGTCTGCCACGGTCTTCTGGATGTTGGGGATGCCGATCGCGTGCTGCTGCGCGCGCAGCAGATCGCGCAGGGTTTCCTGGGCGAATTCGACGGTGACCGCGCGGCCGGTGAAGTTGGCGCGGGCGGTCAGGGTGTTGAGCGCGCCTTCCAGATCGCGCACGTTGCTGCGCATCTTCTTGGCCAGCAGGAAGGCGACTTCCTCCGGAATCGCGGCGCCGCGCTCCTTGGCCTTGGAAATCACGATCTGGGCGCGGGTTTCGAAGTCCGGCGGCTCGATCGCCACCGACAGGCCCCAGGCCAGGCGCGACTTCAGCCGCGGCTCCAGGCCCTCGACCTCGCGCGGGTAGCGGTCGCAGGTCAGGATGATCTGCTGCTTGCCGTCGAACAGCGCATTGAAGGTGTGGAAGAACTCTTCCTGGGTGCGGTCCTTGCCAGCGAAGAACTGGATGTCGTCGATCAGCAGCGCGTCCACGCGTTGGAACTGGCGCTTGAACTGGTCCATGGTCTTGTCCTGCAGCGCCTTCATCATCGCGCTGAAGAACTGTTCCGAACGCAGGTACATCACCCGCATGGCCGGATTGGCCTCGCGCATGGCGTTGCCGGCGGCGAACATCAAATGGGTCTTGCCAAGGCCGGTGCCGCCGTACAACAGCAGTGGGTTGTGCGCGCGTTCGCCGGGCTTTTGCGCGGCCTGCAAGGCGGCGGCGCGGCCGAGCTGATTGCTGCGGCCTTCGACGAAGTTGTCGAAGGTGTAATGAGTGTCCAGATTGCCCTGGAACGGTTCCGGCGGCGCGGCCGCCGGGCGCGCGGCGGCGACCACGATTTCCGGCTCGCGCAACGGCAACGGCGCGGTGCGCGGGAGCGAGCCGACTTCCAGGCTGACATCGTCGCTGCCGGCGAAGTACGAGAGCAGTTCGCGGATCCGGGCCAGGTAACGCTCGCGCACGTGTTCGACCACGAAGGCGTTGGGCGCGTACAGCACCGTCTTGGTGTCGCGCTGCGTGGCTTGCAGCGGCTTCAACCAGGTGTGGACGTCTTCGACCGGGAATTCGGCTTCGAGGCGTTCGAGGCAGCGGGGCCAGGCTTCCATCTGTAGCGTGTCTTCTTTTATGCGTGGCGCAATATGCGTGGAGCGGGGGCCGGCCGGGCGCAGCGGGTCGCCCGGGCAGCGGACGAAAGCGGCCCAACGCACGATGCGGACATCGCGACGAAGGAGGCCAGGGGGTCGGTCAGACTACCATCGAGGTCGAGTCCGGAACAGGACTAATCCACAGGTTCATGCACAGGCTGGAGCGGCCGCTTCGGTGGCGCCGGTCGCGGATTGCAAAGCTCAGGGGAAACAAAGACTTGACCCGGACTTGGGGGAGCCCGTAGAATCCGCGGTCCTCTACGCAAGCTACAGCCGAGCCGATCATGGCGACCAAGCGCACCTACCAGCCCAGCAACCTCAAGCGCAAGCGCGACCACGGTTTCCGTGCCCGCATGGCGACCGCCGACGGCCGCAAGATTCTCGCCCGTCGCCGCGCCAAGGGCCGCAAGCGCCTGACCGCCTAATCGCGTTGCCGGCCGCCTGTCGCGATCGTTCCGATCCGGCGTGCCGCGGCCGAGCGCCTGCAATGAATTCGAACCGCTTCCCGCGCACCGCGCGGGTACGCGCGCGTTCCGACTTCGATCGCATCTTCAAGCATGGACGGCGCGTGGCGCTGCCCGTGCTTGCTTTGCATTTCCAGCCCGACGACGCCATCGCGCCGCGGCTGGGGCTGGCGGTCTCGCGTAAGGTCGATCCGCACGCGGTCGGCCGCAACCGCATCAAGCGCGTGCTGCGCGACGACTTCCGCCACCTGCGCGGCGAACTGGCCGGCGGGGACTATGTCCTGGTCGCCCGGCCCGGCGCATCGGCTTGCAGCGGCGAGGAACTCCGCGCCGCCTTCCACAGTCTGCTCAAGCGTGCCGGCGTCCGCGCGGCGGCGCTCGCATTGCCCGCAACTGCGGCGCCCGGCACAATGCCGGCCGCTTCCCCTTCTTCCGACACCACGCCGGACCCCGGTCCCGGCTGAGCCTGCCTGCTGCCCATGAACCAGACCCGTGCTTTTCTGATCCTCGCCTGGCTGATGGTGGCGACCTTGTTGTGGATGGAGTGGGGCAAGGAGAAATCCGCGCCGCCGGTCCCGCCGCCGAGCGCGGTCGCTCCGGCCAGCAGCGTGCCGGTCGCCGGCGCAATTGCGCCCAATGCCGCGGTCCCCGGCGTGCCCACTGCGGCGACGCCGCCTGCACCCGCCGCCGGCTCGACCGTCACCACCGCGCCGGCCGCCGGCGCCGACGCGCCGGTCGTGGTCACCACCGACGTACTCAAGGTGATCCTGCGCGGCGGCGAGATCAGCGAAGCCGATCTGCTGCGCTACCCGGTCACCTCCGAACCCAACAGCCCGCCGATGCGGCTGCTGGCGCACGACTCCACTTTGTACTTCGTCGCCCAGAGCGGCTGGGTCAGCCAGGGCAATGCCGCGCCGACCCACGAGTCGGGCTTCCGCTACGCCGGCGACGCGCGCGAGTTGAGCATCGCCAAGGACGCGCGCGAGATCGCCGTGCCGTTCGTGTGGACCGGCCCCAACGGCGTGAGCATCACCCGCACCTACACCTTCGGCCGCGGCGACTACGCGATCAAGGTGCGCGACGAAGTCAGCAACGCCAGCGCCGCGCCGTGGCAGGGCTTCATCTACCGCCAGCTCAGCCGCGTCCCGCGCGAGCTGACCCACAAGGGCCCCTTCAGCCCGGAGCAGTACAGCTTCCAGGGCGCGGCGTGGTACAGCCCGAACGACAAGTACGAGAAGCGCAAGTTCGAGAAATTCATTAACGACGGCAAGCTGGACAAGCAAGTCGTCGGCGGCTGGATCGCGATGCTGCAGCACCACTTCTTCGCCGCCTGGATTCCGGGCGACAAGGACCAGGGCCAATTCTCGCTGGAACAACTCAACGCCGGCGCCGCGCCGCAGTTCCTGATCCGCGACCTCGGCCCGGGCGTCAACGTCGCCCCCGGCGCCAAGGCCAGCACCGAAGCGCGCCTGTGGGTCGGCCCGAAGCTGGTCAAGGCGATCGAAGCGCAGAACGTGCCGGGCCTGGACCGCGCGGTCGACTTCAGCAGCTACAGCATCTTCGCGACCTTGGCCAACGGCCTGTTCTGGCTGCTCGAAAAACTGCACAACCTGTTCGGCAACTGGGGCTGGGCGATCGTCGGCCTGGTGGTGTTGCTGAAGCTGGCGCTGTATCCGTTGTCGGCCGCGCAGTACAAGTCGGCGGCGAAGATGCGCAAGTTCCAGCCGCGCGTGGCTCAGCTCAAGGAGCGCTACGGCGAGGACAAGCAGAAGTTCCAGATGGCGCTGATGGAGCTGTACAAGAAGGAGAAGATCAATCCGGTCGGCGGCTGTCTGCCGTTGCTGCCGCAGATGATCATCTTCATGACCTTGTACTGGATGCTGGCCGAATCGGTGGAGCTGCGGCATGCGCCGTGGATGCTGTGGATCCACGACCTGACCGCGCGCGACCCGTTCTTCGTGTTGCCGCTGCTCAACATCGCGGTGATGTGGACCACCCAGAAGCTCACCCCGATGACCGGCATGGACCCGGCGCAGGCCAAGATGATGCAGTTCATGCCGCTGATCTTCGGCGTGATCCTGGCGTTCCTGCCGGCGGGTCTGGTGTTGTACCAAGTCGCCAACGGCGGCCTGGGCCTGCTGCAGCAGTGGCTGACCACCAAGCGCTACGCCGAGGAACCGGCGGGCGGCGGGAAGGACAAGGACTGAGGTCTGGTTCGATCCGTGGTGTCGCGAGGCCCGCCGTAAGGCGGGCTTTGTGTTTGTGGGGTCGGAGTGTCGGATGGGAGAAGCGTTGCGCTTTTTGCTCGTCATTCCCGCGAAGGCGGGAATCCAGAGACTTCAGCGTCATCCCGCCAAGGTCGTCATTCCCGCGGAAGCGGGAATCCAGCGACTTCAAGCGTTCTTGCACGAAACGCCCTGGATTCCCGCTTTCGCGGGAATGACGGATTGGAAAGAGCGCGCTAAAGGCTCTTGGCCCTGGATTCCCGCTTTCGCGGGAATGACGTGTTGGTGAGATCGCGCTGAAGTCTCCTCGATGCTCGGTTTCGTTGATGTAAGCGGCGAGGCGACCTCCGCGCCAGCCCAAAACCGAAACACATCCCCTTCGCCCACCGCCCTTATCATCCCCCCATGACCCCAACCGCCGCCCGCGACACCATCGCCGCCATCGCCACCGCCCCGGGCGCCGGCGGCGTCGGCATCGTGCGTTTGTCCGGCCCGCGTTCGCGCGAGATCGCGCAAACCATCGCCGCGCGCGAGCTGCGCCCGCGCCACGCCCATTACGTGCGCTTCCGCGACGAAACCGGCGCCACCCTCGACGACGGCATCGCGTTGTACTTCGCCGCGCCCGCCAGCTACACCGGCGAAGACGTGGTCGAACTGCAAGCGCACGGCGGCCCGGCGTTGCTGGAAGAACTGCTCGCGCGCGCCTGCGCCCTGGGCGCGCGCCGCGCCCGGCCCGGCGAGTTCAGCGAACGCGCGTTTCTCGAAGGCCGGCTGGATCTGGCCCAAGCCGAAGCCGTCGCCGATCTGATCGCCGCCGGCGATGCGCGCGCCGCCCGCGCCGCGCGCCGCGCCCTCGACGGCGAGTTCTCGCGCCGCGTCGATGCCTTGGCCGGCGACGTGCTGGCGATCCGCGTGCACGTGGAAGCGGCGATCGATTTCGCCGACGAACCCATCGACACCTTGGGCGGCGCCGCGCTGCGCGCGCGCTTCGCCGCCGCTTCGACCGCGCTCGACGACTTGCTCGCCGCCGCCGAACGCGGCCGCCGCCTGCGCGATGGCTTGCACGCGGTAATCGTCGGCCCGCCCAACGCCGGCAAGAGCTCGTTGTTGAACGCCCTGGCCGGCAGCGACCGCGCCATCGTCACCGACATCGCCGGCACCACCCGCGATCTGCTGCACGAGACCGTGCGCCTGGACGGCGTCGAGCTGACCCTGGTCGACACCGCCGGCCTGCGCGAAGGCGGCGATTCGATCGAACGCGAAGGCATGCGCCGCGCGCGCGGCGAACTGACCCGCGCCGATCTGGCGATCGTGGTGCTGGACGCGCGCGACCCGCACGGCGGCGCGGCCTCGGTTGCCGACGCCATCGCCGAAGTGCCGGCGCGTCTGTTCGTCTACAACAAGATCGACTTGCTCGAATCCGATTACGACTCGCCCGGCCCGGCCGATATCGGCGGCGAAGACCGGGTCTTCGTGTCTGCGCAAACCGGCGCCGGTTTGCCGACCCTGCACGCGCGTCTGCGCACGCTGGCCCAGGGCGACGCCGCCGACGCGGCCGAAGGCGCCTTCACCGCGCGCGCGCGTCATGTCGATGCGTTGCTGCGCGCGCGCGACGAACTCGACGACGCCCGCGCGCAACTGGATCACGAGATGCTGGACCTGGCCGCCGAAGCGCTGCGTCAAACCCACGAAGCGCTGGGCGAAATCACCGGGCGGGTGCGCGCCGACGATCTGCTCGGGCATATCTTTTCGAGCTTCTGCATCGGCAAATAAGCCGATGCGCGCGCTGGCTCAGGCCGCGCGCGGGTAGTCGGTGTAGCCGCGTTCGTCGCCGCCGAAGTAACGCGCGCGATCGCCCGGATTAAGCGGCAGGCCGTGCTGCAAGCGATGCGGCAGATCCGGGTTGGCGATGAACGGCCGGCCGAAACCGATCAAGTCGGCCCAGCCGCTTTGCAGCGCGTGTTCGGCGCGTTCGCGGGTGTAACGGCCCGAATAAATCAGCGTGCCGCGATAGACGATGCGCAAGGCTTCGCGGAACGCGTCGGGCATGTCCGGCGCGTCGTCCCAATCGGCTTCGGCGATGTGGATGTATGCCGCGCCGATGTCGTCGAGCAGCTTCGCCGCGGCCAGATACGTCGCCTGCGGCGTGTCGTCGACCGCGCCTTGCAAGGTGGTCAGCGGCGCCAGACGCACGCCGAGGCGGCCGGGGCCGACGACGGCGTACACCGCTTGCGCGACTTCGCCCAGAAAGCGCAGACGGTTGGACAGACTGCCACCGTATTCGTCGTCGCGCGCGTTGGCCTGCGAGTCGATGAACTGATTGATCAGGTAGCCGTTGGCGCCGTGCAGTTCGACGCCGTCGAAGCCGGCTTCGAGCGCGTTGCGCGCGGCTTGCGCGTAGTCCTCGACGATGGCGGCGATTTCCTCGACGCGCAGCGCGCGCGGCGGCGAGTGCTGGACCATCTCGCCCACGCCGCTTTGCGGACCGCGATTCTCGACATCGACGAACACCTTCACGCCTTCGGCGGTCAGCGCCGACGACGACACCGGTGCGGCGCCATCGGCCTGCAAGGCGACGTGCGAGACCCGGCCGACATGCCACAGCTGCGCGAACATGCGTCCGCCCGCGGCATGCACCGCGTCGGTGACCTGGCGCCAGCCGGCGATCTGTTCGCGGGTGTAGATGCCCGGCGTCCAGGCATAGCCCTGGCCTTGCCGGCTGATCTGGGTGCCTTCGCTGACGATCAGCCCGGCGCTGGTGCGTTGGGCGTAGTAGTGCGCCATCAGTTCGGTGGCGACCTCGCCGTGGGCGGCGCGCGAGCGGGTCATCGGCGGCATGACGATGCGGTTGGGCAGGGCGAGTCCGCCCAGGCGGTGTGGGGTGAACAGCATGTCGGTTCTCTGCAAGTCGTATGCGGGCAGTGTGGGCGGCGCGCGCTCGGCGAAAAATACGTGGCGCGGCGAATGAGCTTTGCCTTGTGCGCAAGAATCGCCGGCGCGGGCCGGGGCGGGATTCAATCCCAGGCCGGCGCCAGGCCGTCCGGGTCGGTCAGGCGCTCGCCGCGATCGAGGGTGGCGATGCGGGCCAGGTCGTCGTTGTCCAGACGCAGCGAGGTCGCCAACAGATTGCTGGCCAGATTCTCGCGCTTGGTCGAGGACGGAATCACCGCATAGCCCAACTGCATCGCCCAAGCCAACGCGACTTGCGCGGGCGTGGCGTCGTGCTTGCGCGCGATCTCGACGATGGCCGGATCGGCCAGCACCTTGCCGTAGGCCAGGGTCATGTACGAGGTCAGGTGGATGCCGTTGGCTTGCGAGAATTGCGCGAGCTTGCGGTTCTGCAGATACGGATGCAGTTCGACTTGATTGGTCGCGATCTCTGCCGCGCCGACCGCGTCGATCGCGCGCTGGGTCAGATCGATGTTGAAGTTGGAAATGCCGATGGCGCGGGTCAAGCCTTCGCGCTTGGCTTGCAGCAAGGCGCGCATGAACTCATCCACCGGCACTGCATCGTTCGGCGACGGCCAATGGATCAAGGTCAGATCGACCCGATCGGTGCGCAGCTTGCCCAGGCTCTCGCGCAGGCTCGGGATCAGCTTGTCCTGGGACAGATTGTCGACCCAGATCTTGGTGGTGAGGAACAACTCATCGCGCGCCACACCGCTGTCGGCGATGGCTTGGCCGACTTCGGCCTCGTTGCCGTAGATCTGCGCGGTGTCGATGACGCGGTAACCGACGTCCAGGCCGTTGCGGACCGAATCGATCACGGTCTGGCCCTTGAGACGGTAGGTGCCGAGACCGAAGGCGGGAATGTTCATGGCGAAACCTCGTGAATGGATGAGCGAAAGAAACAGATCAGTGCGCCGCGACGACCGCGCCGCTGACGCGCTCGGGCACGCCGTCGCGACGGTCGAGCCGGCCGCTGAGCGCGGTCAGGCCGAATGCGCCGAACACTACCAACGCGGCAATCCACGGCGTGTGTTGCAGACCCAGATGAGCGACCACCCAACCGCCGGCCCAGGCGCCGCCGGCGACGCCGAGATTGAACGCGGCGATGTTGAAACCGGCGGCGACATCGACCGCCTGCGGCGAATAGCGTTCGGCCTGCTTGACCACATACACCTGCAACCCCGGCACGTTGCCGAACGCGACCGCGCCCCAGGCCAGCGCGGTCAACACCACCAGCCACTGATGCGGCGCGGTGAAAGTCAGCAGCAGCAACACCGCGGCCAGCAGAAGGAAAATGAGCTTGAGCGCTTTGACCGGGCCCTGCTTGTCGGCGAGCTTGCCGCCCCACACATTGCCGATCGCCACCGAGACGCCGTAGGCGAGCAACACCAGGCCGACCATGTTCGGGCCGAACCCGGCGATGTCCTGCAGGATCGGCGCGAGGTAGGTGAACGCGATCAGCGAGCCGCCGTAGCCGACCGCGGTCATCGCATACACCAGCAGCAAACGCGGTTGCAGCAGCACCGAGGCTTGCTTGAGCAGCGGCGCCGGCGCGGTGTGGGCGATCTTCTTCGGCACGAAC
Organism: Pseudomonas sp. CGJS7; assembly: GCF_036961695.1. Classification (NCBI taxonomy): domain Bacteria; kingdom Pseudomonadati; phylum Pseudomonadota; class Gammaproteobacteria; order Pseudomonadales; family Pseudomonadaceae; genus Pseudomonas; species Pseudomonas sp. CGJS7. The sequence goes on from NZ_JBAMDI010000064.1 coordinate 53,915, forward strand.
ATCAGGCTGCCGAGCATCGCGATCAGCCCGAACGCGGCGACGACGACAAACGTGGTGCGCCAGCCGAAGTGTTGGCCGATGAAGGTGCCCATCGGAATACCGGTGACGAAGGCCACGGTCATGCCGCTGAACATGGTGGCGATGGCGCTGGCGGCTTTTTCTTTCGGCACCAGGCTGGTGGCGATGATCGAGCCGACCGAGAAGAACACGCCGTGGGCCAGGCCGGTGAGGATGCGAGCGAGGATCAGGGTGGCGTAACCCGGCGCGAGCCAGGCCAGCAGGTTGCCGGCGGTGAACAGCGCCATCAGCGCGACCAGCAGGGTTTTGCGCGGCACGCGCGCGGTCAGTGCGGTCAGCAGCGGGGCGCCGATGGCGACGGCGAGGGCGTACAGGCTGACCAGCAGTCCGGCCGAGGGCAGGTCGACGCCGAGGTCGGCGGCGATGGTGGGGATCAGGCCGACGATGACGAACTCGGTGGTGCCGATGGCGAAGGCGCCGAGGGTCAGGGCCAACAGGGCGAGGGGCATGGGGGGCATCCGGTGGATGGGGATGCGCAGTGTCGGCCAGAGGTTGTTGTCGAAAAATGGGGTTTTTGGTGAATTACTTTTGACTTTGGATCAATAGTTGATTGGCGGAAGCTGCAGCTCTGGATTTACGGGTTTGGCCGCCGAAAGGCTTGTGGACAAGCGTTTTGGCTCCCGATGAAACAACGCTTTCAGATTGCGTTTTCCGGAAACAAACACCGAAAGTTGTCCAAGGCTGACGCGAGCCCCAACGCCTCGCAACTGCCGGTCTTGCCGTTGCCTTCCCTTCTCCCGCTTGCGGCGACCGAAGGGAGTGCAAGGCTGAGAAGGTGCCCGAAGGGCGGATGAGGGCGCTGTTGCTGTTGCTGTTGCCGTTGTTGTTGCCGTTGCTTTGGCCCGGCGGCGCAACTGACTCGCGATAGCGATAGGACACCCGGAGGGCGGCGCACAAGGACGTGCGCCGGGTTCCGTCGCGGGCAGGATGCCCGCTACGGAACCTGCCTGCGCAAGCTACGCACTCGTGGCTTTTGACTCGAAACAGGGAAAAGCGTTTTCTTTGGTGACTTTCTTTTGTCGCTTTGGACAAAAGAAAGTTACCCGCCGCTTTAGTGGCGGAAGCACTTGATCTTGATCTTTGCTCTGAGGCTCTTAAAAGCTTTGAAGCTTGTGATGACAAGCAAGGTCAAATGCTTCCGCCACTAAAGCGGCGGGTAACTTTCTTTTGTCCAGAGCAACAAAAGAAAGTCACCAAAGAAAAATGCTCTCCCTGTTTCGAGTCAAGAGCCACGAGTGCGGTGCTTGCGCAGGCAGGTTCCGTAGTGGGCATCCTGCCCACGACGGAACCCGGCGCACGTCCTTGTGCGCCGCCCTCCGGGTGTCCTTTTGCTATCGCGAGTCAGTTGCGCCGCCTAGCCAAAGCACCAGCAACGACAACAGCAACGGCAACAGCGCCCTCATCCGCCCTTCGGGCACCTTCTCCCGCAAGCGGGAGAAGGGCAGGCGATGGCGACGGCAACGAGGATCGCAACGGCAACGTGGGTTGCCGTTGTGATATCGAATTCGAAAGCCGCATCCATCCGAATACAGCAACAAGAAAGTCGGGACGCGCCGTTACCCCAACGACGCCAACGCAGCCTCAGCGACTACCGCCGAACAACCCGAACACCACCAGCAACGCAATCAACCCCGCCAACACCGCGAAGAAAATCTTCACCCAGCTGTAAGGCCGCTCGCCCGCGATCTGCCCGGTGTACCCATTGGCCAACACCTGAAAACTGCGCGAGCCATAGGTGTAGCTCACCAACCACACCGGCACCAGAATGTGCTTGAACGTGCGGCCGCGAAAGCTCGCCCGCACCTGCAGATTGCGCTGGGTATCGCCCGGCACTTCCGCCGAACACAGCGCCCGCGTCTGCTCCTGCATCGACGCCTCGCCGCGTTGCGCGGCCTGGCGCAGATCGACTTGATAACGTTCCACCAGCCACCCGCGCACGAACTCGGGCGAGTACGCCTTCAAATCGGTGGTGGTCGGAAACGCGCCGATCTGTTGCAACAACTGCGCGTGCACCCCGACCGTGCCGGGAACCAGTTCGTCGTCGAAGAAATGCCGCAACGAACCCGACGCGTCTTCCCAGCGCGTGCGCTGCACTTGCCGGGTTCGGCGTTGGCCGTTCTCGGTGTAGCTCTCGGTTTCGTAATAGTGGTAACCGGCCTGCGCCGTCCACTCGGCCGAAACGTGCGCGTCGAAGGTCCAGTACGGCAGGTACACGCCCTTGAGCGTGTCGGTCAGCGCCGCGTTCTTGAGACGGTTGGGCGCGAACCAGCGGGTGCCGTACCACTTGCGGATCGCGTCGCGGACCTGGCCGTCGCTGATCTTGAACGGCAGCAGGCTTTGCGGGGTGATCGCATCGCCCAGCGACTGGTGATCGATGATCGACGGCGAACCGCAGAATTCGCAGCGCTGCGCGACCTTGCCGTCGACGAACACCGAGATCGCCTTGCAGCTCTGGCATTGCACTTCGCGCCGCTGGGCGTCGTCGCCGTAGCCGCGTTGCTCGGCCGGGTGTTCGGCCAGGGCCTTGACCAGATCGAGCTCGGCGACTTGCTCGCCCTGCGCTTCCTGCGCGGGCGACCAGGGCACGATGGTGCCGCAATACGGGCAGGCCAGCGATTGCTTGGCCGCGTTCCATTGCAGATCCCCGCCGCATTCCGGGCAGGGATGTTTGCCGACGGTGGCGTTGTCCATCAGCCGCGCAGGAATTCTTCGAGCGCGGCCTTGGCGATGCGGGTGGCGTTGCCGATCTTGCGCGCCTTCAGATCGCCCGAGGCGATCGCGGCCATCACGTCCTCGACCGAGACGCCGAGGGTGGCCGCCGCTTGTTCGGGCGTGAGCACTTCCACCCCGCCCGCGGCGGCCGGCGCCGCGCCGGGCGCGGGCGCCGCGGCCTGCTGGCCTTGCATGCTGCGCATCATTTCCTGGGCCATGCCGAAGCCGATCGCCATCTGCGCCGCGCCGCCGGCCGCGCCGCCGTCGCTGCCGTTGGCCATCGAGCTGCCCATCTGGAACTTGACGTAGTCGTTGAGGTTGCCGACCGCGCCCATGCTCGAGCGCGCGTCGATCGCCTTCTCCACTTCCGGCGGCACCGAGACGTTTTCCAGCACGAAGCCGGTGATCTCGATGCCGTACTTGGAGGTCATCGCCGGGTTGATGATCGGCAGCAGCGCGTCGCCGAGTTCGCCGTAGCGCGAGGCCACGTCCAGCGCCGGCACCTTGGCGGTGGCCAGCGCGTCGGTGAATACGCTGACGATGCGCGAACGCATGGTGTCGGCGAATTCATCGAGGCGGAAATTCTGATCGGTGCCGGCCACTTCCTTGAGGAACCTGGGCGCGTCGACGATGCGGAAATCGTAGGTGCCGAACGCGCGCAGGCGGACCACGCCGAAATCGGCGTCGCGCATCATCACCGGGTTGGAGGTGCCCCACTTGTTGCCGGTGAACAGCCGGGTGTTGAGGAAGTAGACATCGCACTTGAACGGCGAGTTGAAGCCGTACTTCCAGCCGAGGATCGTCGACAGGATCGGGATGTTCTCGGTCTTCAGGGTGTGCTTGCCGGGATTGAACAGGTCCGCGTACTGACCGGCGGCGACGAACTGGACCTGCTGCGACTCGCGCACGATCAGCTGGGCGCCGTTCTTGATCTCCTTGTCGTCGTCGGGGTAGCGGAACGACAGGGTGTCGCGCGAATCATCGGTCCACTCGATGATCTCCAGCAGCTCGCCCTTGATGAAACCCAGAATGCTCATGACCCGCTCCCGCTTCCTGCCTGTGGTGCGGCGATTCTAGTGCACGCGGGCGACGGCCCGGCCACTGCGCGGTGTCGGCGGTGCCGGCAGGGGCGCCGCCGCCGGGGCAGCGAGCGGACGCTTGCGTATGCTCGCCGGCCCGTCCGGGCCGGACGGATTCGCGCGCCCACGGCGCCTGGCGGCGGCGTGTTTCATATCTGAGACCGGGGTCCGGGACGGCGTCGGCGCGTCGCGCGCGCGGCGGCGAGAACTGTGCGGGCGGTCGCGCCGGCTTACGCAAACCGACACAGTGGGTATCGGTGGCCGGCGCGATGGATGGCACACTCCGGGTCTGACGCCCATCCCGGGGACCACCGTAACCTGAATGCTTGACAAACGCGGCCCGCTAGCGCGTCCTATCGGGCGTGCGCCCGGCCCCGTATCGGACGGGTCTCGCGTACTTCAGGGGAGCTTTTATCAATGATCGTCGCTAACTATGACCGGCGTACCAGCCGGCTGTCCGTTGTAAAGCAGGTGTCCGCCGTGCTCGCGCTGGCTTGCGCGCTGGCCGCCTGCGGCAAGAAAGAAGACGCTGCGCCGGCCACGGACGCCGCGCCCGCGCCTGCCGCCGCCGCGCCCGCGGTGACCGCGCAGAACGCCGTTTCGGCCAAGGTGTCGGCCCTGACGGTCGACCAATTGCGCGAGGCCGCACGCAAGGCCTATGTGGAAAACCGACTCTATGCGCCGGCCGAGGACAACGCCGTCGAGTACTACCTGGCCCTGCGCGAAAAAGCGCCGGCCGATGCGGTGGCGTCCAGCGCCCTGACCGATCTGTTGCCGATGACGGTCATCGCGACCGAGCAAAGCGTGGGCCGCGAGGACTTCGCCGAAGCCCAGCGCCTGGCCGCGCTGATCGAACGCGCCGACGCCCAGCATCCGGCGCTGGCGCGGCTGAAGACCAGCATCGCCGCGGCCCAGGACTCGGTGACCAAGCGCGCCGAGCAGGAAAAGCTGACCGCCGAGGAACAGGCCAAGAAGCAGGCTGAGCTTGAGAAACAGCGTCTGGCCCAGCAGCAGCAGCAACAGCAGCAGGCCGCCCAGCAACTGGCGACCCAGCAGGCCGCCGACCGCCAGGCCGCGACCCAGCGCGCGGCC